>VAWT01000025.1 GCA_005883415.1 Actinomycetota bacterium
CGAAGATATTCCGGCCGGATCTCATTGGGGTCAGTCGCCGCCGGAGCCCGGGCGAGCAGCGCATGATTGATCGCTGTGACCCTGTTTAGCGTTGAGCCGCCAGCCGGAATCAGGGCGCCCGTGTGCTCGAGAACTGCCCTGAATTCTACCGCGCCCTCCCCGATCGCTAGCACGCGCGCGGCAAACCCGGTGAGGCGTTCGGCCAGCTCCTCGGGGGCGAACGCGCCCGGCGCCAGCAATTGCCGCCGCGGCTCTCCGAGCTCCCACGCCGCAGCAAACGCCTCCCCCCGGCGGGCGTCCAGCACCGCGAGCACCGCCCCGGCGTCGGAAGCGTCCGAACCCCGAGCAGCTGGATCGCTGTC
>VAWT01000026.1 GCA_005883415.1 Actinomycetota bacterium
CGCGAGCGACTCGAGCGTCGAGACCCCCACCAGGGGGATCCCGCGCGCGCGTGACAAAGAACGAGCGGTCGCGACCCCGATCCGCAGGCCGGTGAACGTCCCCGGCCCGACACCGACGGCGATCCGGTCGATCGCGGACCATTCCGTTTGAGTCCGTTCGAGCACCTCGACGATCAGCGGCATCAGCCGCGTCGTGTGGCGGGGGCGCTCGCCCGCGGGAGGGTCGTCGCGCAGCTCGAACTCGTCCAGCGCGACCGAGGTGGCCCGGGTAGCGGTGTCGAACGCCAGGATCCTCATTCGATCTCCACGATCCGCTTGTCTTCACCGGCGTGCTCGATCCGGACGCGCACGGCGATCCGGGCGAGCGCCAGTAGCTCCTCGCTTCCGGCCGCCGGCCACTCGACGAAGCCGATCACGTCCGGCCCCAGGTAATCGACCAGGAAGCCGGGTTCCTCGGCATCCAGCTGCTCGATCCGGAAAAGGTCGAGATGAGCCACCGTGACCTGCCCGTGGTAGCGCTGGCCGACCGTGAACGTGGGGCTCGTGACCGGGCCCTGCACCCCCAGAGCGCGGGACGCCCCACGGACAAATGTCGTCTTCCCGGCCCCCATCTCCCCCTCCACCAGCACCACGTCACCAAGGTCCAGCCCCTCCGCCACCTCGGCGCCGAGTGCCTCGGTCTCGGCAGCGGTGCTCGTCTGCACGCGACGCATGCTCCCCCCAGCACCTTAGCGACACGCTAAAGGTGCTCCGTTGATCGATCGGGCAGATTCGGTAGCGTGATCTAGCTCGTGACCACGCAGAACACACGTCCGGGGCCTGCGTCGCCGGTAGGACCGGTGGCTGCGCTGAGGCAGAGGTGTGCGCCTGCCCTGACGAGCCTGCGCAGTTCCGAGACCGCCAAGGCCGCGGGCCTGGCGGTGGCGATGATCATCAACAACGTCGTTGCCCTGGGCTCCACGTTCGTGTTCGCGCGGGTGATCAACGATTACGGCTCGCTGGCCGCGCTCATCAGCTACCTGCTCATTCTCACGGTAGCCGGACAGGCCATGCAGGTGGCGACGGCACGCGAAGCCGTCCTTGGTCACCTCGGCGTCGGTCGGGAGATGGCCGCGACACTGATCAGCTGGACCAAATCGATGCTGGTCTTCACAGCGGCGATGACCGTCGTGTCGATCGCGCTGCGTCATCAGATCGCCGACCTGGTCGGGGTCAAGCACAACTCGTGGGCTGCGGCCGCTGGTCTGCCCGCCGGATCCATATACCTCGAGGTGTCGCTGTTACGGGGGGCGCTCCAGGGCATCGGCGACTACCGCGGCGTCGGCACGAGCATCGTTTTCGAGCAGGTGGCCCGGCTCGTGCTCGGCACCGTGCTTGCTGTCGCCGGACTGGGGCTCACGGGGGCCTACCTGGGGTCGCTGCTGTCGTACATCGCGATGTCGGTGTACTGCGCGTACCTGCTCCGCAGGCAGCTGCTCGGGCCGTCCGAGGCCAGCCCCGTATCGGCGGTCCTCAACCTGTGGAAGCACGTGAGGCTCGCCTGGGCGCCGATCGCCGGCCTGATCGTGATCGCCGTCCTCCAGAACATCGACCTGATCGCGGCGAAGCACCGGTTCAGCAGCCATGTCGCCAGCTCGTATGCGGCCAGCGCCGTGGCGGCGAAGGTGCTCATCTGGGTGGCGATGGGTGCGGGCTTCTACCTCGTGCCCGAGGTCTCGCGCCGGCGGGCCGCCGGCGAGGACCCGAGGGGTGTCCTGCTGCTCGCGCTGGGGATCATCGCGGTATGCGCGGTGCCGTGCCTGTTGATCTTTCTGGTCGGGGCGCACACGCTGCTGGCGATCGCCTTCAGCCCCAAGCGCGCCACCGCCTCCTCGTCCCTGCTCCCGCTGGGCGCCGCGTTCACCGTGCTGGCGGCGACCTACCTCGCGGTTCAGTACATGCTGGCGCTTAAGCGCACCTGGTTCTTGTTGGCCATCGGAGCGGTCGCGGTGCTCGAGCCAATCCTCCTGTTGCACGCCTCGCACCATCCAGCTGGATTTGCCGGCGTCGTCCTCGGCGTGCAGGCGCTCGGAGCGCTGGTCGCCTTGGCGCTCGCGCTGGGGAGCCGACCGAAACGCAAGCCGGCGCCTGCGGTCAATCCAGAGCTGGCCTAAGCTCAGAACAGCCCCAGCTGCGGTGCCGCTGGCTCCGGCTCTTCGTCCCTCGAGCGATCCGGCACTGGCGCTTCCTCGGGCTCTGGCATCTCCTCGACCGGCTCCGGCTGCGGCGGGGCACCGGCGGCCAGAAGGTCTGGGATGCGATGGAAATCGGCTCGCAGAGCCTCGAGCGTGGAGGGCGTATACAGCGCGGCAGCCGGATGGTAAAGCGGATACAGCCTCACCGCGCGCGAGCCGACCACCCGGATCTCCTCCTGCCCGTGCAGACGCGAGATGCCGGTGGTGTCGGCGCGTAGCAGCTTTGTAGAGAAGTTGCCCAGCGTGCAGATGACGGTCGGCTCGATCAGCTCAATCTGTTTGTCGAGGTAGCGGCGACAGGCCTCGATCTCGTTGGGGTGGGGGTCGCGGTTGTCCGGCGGGCGGCAGTTGTGCACCACTCCTCCGGCCGTCACGAAGTTGTTCGTGTCCTCGACGTCGATGCAGAAATAGGTCGCACCGTCGCGCTCGCGATCAGTGACGTCCGAGACCTGCACCTCGTCATAGGCGACTACCGTGGCCCCTGGATCGAGGTAATCGGCATCGAACGGAGTATCGCTCGCCACATCGGGATGAAGCTTGTAGCGCATGGACGGCGGGACATAGGGAGCGATCAAGTGCGACAAGCGTTTGGTCGCCGCTACGTCGAAGTAAAGGCGCCGACGAGACGCCTTAGCCGATAGACCGAGTCGTTGCAGACCCCACATCAGCACCTGGAGGTCGCCGTCTGAGAAGCCGACGGTGGCGATCTCAGCGAGCGGCTGTCTTCTACCTCCCCGAATCCGGGTATAGCCGTCGTCCATGAACCAGAACGCGAGCATCCGCGCATTGAGCCTTTCAGCGATCCATTTGGGGACCACCTTGCGATCGCTGTAGAAGTCGTCGCGCAGCATCCGCAGAGCACGATGCGCGCGGGTGCGAACATGGACAACGGCGTAACTCCGCCCCCCCGCGACCGCTGCCACTTCACGCTCGTGAACATCCGGACGGAGTTCGCTCAGAAGGTCGGCTTTGAACCGAGCGTACTCGAGCTGGTGGCTCGAGTGGCTCAATGTCAGGTGCGATGACGCTTTCTTTAG
>VAWT01000275.1 GCA_005883415.1 Actinomycetota bacterium
TATGCGGCCTTGTTCTCCATGTTCTTCTTCATCACGCTGTACCTCCAGCAGGTGCTCCGCGACGACGCACTGCAGGCCGGCTTTTCGTTCTTGCCGATAACGCTGTCGGTGTTCACCGGATCCTCCCTGGCGCCGCGGCTGGTCGCCCGGTTCGGCGTCCGCCCCGTGGTCACGGCGGGGATGATCTCGGCGGCCGCCGGGCTGATGCTGTTCACCGGAGTCCGTCCCGCAGGCAGCTATTTCGCGCTCGTGCTCCCGGGCGGCATCCTGTCAGGGCTGGGGATGGGACTTGGCCTGGTGTCTTCGACGATCGCCGCGACCCAGGGGGTCCCGGCGGCGCAGAGCGGACTCGCCTCTGGCCTGTTGAACATGTCGCGGTTGTTCGGAGGCGCGCTGGGGTTGGCGATCCTCAGCACGCTGGCCGCGTCCGAGACGCACTCCAGCCTGGGCGTCGGCTCGGCCCAGGCGCTAACGAATGGGTTCGGCCTCGCCTTCCGGGTCGGCGCGCTGGTCTGCGTGGCCGGGGCGCTGCTGGCGATCTTCCAGCTGCGGGACGCCCCGAAGCCGGAGGTCGCCGAGGCGCGGCAGCACGACGAGCTCGAGGAATCCGAGCCGGTAGCGGCGTAGAAGACCCCTCCATGCTCCGCAGGCGCGGGCTACGATCAGGCCATCGCTCCCGCCCGTCGCAGCGCCGGCCTAGTGCTGTTTCGTCGCGCCCAGAGCCCGCCCGAAGTCCTGCTCGTCCATCCCGGCGGTCCTTTCTGGACACGCCGTGATGCGGGCGCGTGGTCGATCCCCAAGGGCGAGTACGAGCCGGGCGATGATCCCTTCGAAGCAGCTCGGCGTGAGTTCGAGGAGGAGCTGAGTTCCCCGCCTCCCGACGGCGACACGGTCGATCTTGGGGAAATCAAGCAGAAGGGCGGCAAGCTGGTGTGCGCCTGGGCGATCGAGGGGGACCTCGATCCCACCGAGATCAAAAGCAACACGTTCACCGTCGAATGGCCGCCTCGCTCGGGCAGGATGCGCTCGTTCCCCGAGGTCGACCGGGCCGAGTGGTTCACGCTTCAGGACGCCCGGCAGAAGATCAATCCGGCCCAGGCCGCCCTGCTGGACAGGCTCGCGGAGCTCATTGGATGAGCTCGACCGGCCGGGTCAGCCCCACCGCGCACTACACCGGCTACGTCTGGGCGCGCAACGGGCTCTCTGACCCGGAGCTCGAGACGGTCGAGGGCCGGGTCCTATTCGAGACATTGCGCGTGCCGATGACGGTTAGCGCGCTGCTCGGCGGTGGCACACTCGAGGCCTACCTGCTGACCCGACACCGAGCGATCGATGCTCTGCTCCAGCGGGCGATTGATGAGGGCCGCGTGACACAGGTCGTGGAAGTGGCGGCAGGGTTGTCTCCTCGCGGGCTGCGGTTCACTCGCCGCTACGGAGACAGGCTGACCTACGTCGAGGCCGATCTGCCCGAAATGGTGACCCGCAAGCGGGCCGCGCTCGAGCGCATCGGCTCGCTGTCGGACCGGCATCGAGTGGAGGAGGTCGATGCCCTGCGCGACCAGGGGCCGGCGAGCCTGGGCGAGCTGGCGGCCCGGCTGGATTCCGAGGCCGGGCTGGCGATCATCACCGAGGGGCTGCTCGGCTACCTGGAGAAGGACGACGTGCGCCGCACCTGGCGCCGGTTCGCCCAGACCCTTGGCCGCTTCCAGCACGGGACGTATATCTCGGACATCCACATGGGCGAGCTCCAGAACGTTCAGGTCCGGGCGTTTCGGGTGCTCCTATCGCTGTTCGTCCGCGGCCGCGTCCACCTTCACTTCGGAACGGAGGACGAGATCCTGGGAGCGCTAAAGGAGGCAGGGTTCAGCTCGCCCGCCGTGCGCCGGGCGGCTTCGGTCCTCCAGGACGATGGCGACCGCGCAGCTCCCGCCACCGGCGACCGCGCAGCTCCCCCCACCGGCGACCCCGGAGGACACCTCGCGCATATAATTGAGGCGTCAACCGCCTGAGCGGTCTGATCGCGTCCCCAGCATGATCGACGCCACGCTCTACAGCGATCCCGCCTGTCCCTGGGCGTACTCCGAGAGCCCGGCGCTGCGGGTGATCGAATGGCGATACGGCGAACAGCTGAGGTGGCGGCTGGTGTTGGTCGGGCTGACGGAGGACGCCTCGCAGTACGAGCAAAGGGGCTACACCCCGCTGCGGGGCGCACTGGGGCAACTGCGCTTCCGCGGCCGCTACGGAATGCCGTTCGCGCCCGTTCCGAAGCCTCGGCTCAGCGCCACCTCCCCCGCCTGCCGCGCCATCGTGGCGGCGAGGATGGCCGAGCCGGGATCCGAGTGGCACGTGTACCGGGCACTCCAGCTGGCCAACTTCACGAGCCCGCTCGTGCTCGAAGACGAGGCCCAGCTGGCCGACGCTCTGCGGACCGTCCCCGGGGTCGACGCAAACGAGGTCGTGGCGCGGATCGACGCCCCCGATGTCGTCGAGGCCTATGAGCGCGATCGTCTGGAGACGCGCGGCGCTCAAGGCTCGGCTGCCGAGCTACAGGGAAAGACCGCGACCACCGATGGTCCCGTCCGGTTCACGGCGCCATCGGTGGCGTTTGAGGCAAACGGCCAGCGGCTCGTCGCCGGCGGCTTTCAGCCGGTGGAAGCCTATGACGTGCTGATCGCCAACCTCGATCCCACGCTGCAGCGCCAGCCCTCGCCCGAGACTCCCGAGCCGCTGCTCGAGCGATTCGAGGACGGGCTGACGACCCAAGAGGTGGCGGCGCTGCTGGCCGACGGCAACGACGCGCCGGATCGCGTCGGCGCGGAGGCGGCGCTGATCGAACTCGCGGGCGCCGGTAAGGCCGTGCGCCAGCCGCTCGGCGACGACGCCGTCTGGAAGCGGACGTCCTAGCCGAGGTCGAGCTCGAGCGGCAGCGACTCGAGCCCATAGATCCCGGAGGGCGTACCGAACTCCGGCTCCCCGGCGAGACGCAGCGCACGCACGCGCTCGGCCAGGAACGCGAGTGCCTCCTGCATCTCGGCCCGGGCCAGGTTGGCGCCTACGCAGTAGTGGATCCCGGCGCCGAAAGTCAGCACGCGGGAGCGAGGCCGATCGGCCTTGATGTCGAATGAATCGTCCTCGACCTCCTGGCGGTTGGCGTGCCAGGCCGACACGAGCACGATCGTCCCAGCCGGAAACGTCACCCCCCGGTGCTCAACGTCGGCCACCGTGATCCTGGCGGTGAGCGGAGTGATCGGCTCGTAGCGAAGCGCCTCCTCAACCGCAGCCAGCGCCAGCCCACGGGGGTCCGAGCGCAGCGCCTCCCACTGGTCGGGGTGGTCGGCCAGCAGCCGGACGGCGTGGGCCAGCTGGCTCTGGCTGGTGTCAACCCCTCCGACCAGGATGTTCAGCACGAGGTTTCGCAGCTCGTCGTCCGACAGTCGGTCGCCGGCCTCCTCGGTCTGGATGAGGTCGGTGATCAGGTCGTCGGCTGGGCGGGCGCGGCGGGCGGCGATCAGCTCGTCCTCGTAGCCGTAGAACTCGGCCACCGCCTCCTCGATCAGCCCCCGCTCGCCGATCAGGCTGGTGGCATCGAACTGGCGCTGGATCCAGTTCGACCAGTGGTGCAGCCGTGGCGCGTCCTCGATCGGAGCCCCCATCACCTCGGCGATGACCATCGAGGGATAGGGCTTGGCGAAGTCGGCGATAAATTCGATCTGGCCGTCCGACGGGAGCAGCTGCTCGAGAAAGCGGCGCATGGCGGGCCGGTAGCGATCGATGGCCCGCGGCGCGAGTGCGGGGTTGATGAGGTTGCGTAGCCGGCGGTGGTCATCGCCGTTTACGTTGATGATGTTCTTGACGATCTCCTCGTGCAGCGGACCGTCGTCGATCTTGAACAGCTGAGCGATCGTCAGACCGGGGAACACGGCGTCCTTGGTGCGCAGGAAGAGCTCCCCGGACTCGCGATCGAGCACGATGAACCCGAATGGGCTGGCGGCCAGCCACCCGTCGTAGCCCTCGAGCGTCTCCATCGCCTCCCGGTAGCGCCCGCCCCGCAGGGAGGGATCGGTGTGGTCGAAGCGGGGGAGCTCGAGCTCTGTGGCGAGGGGCATCGGGTGGGCGAGCCTAGTCCACGCGCTCGAACACGGCGGCCAGACCCTGCCCGCCGCCGATGCACATCGTCTCAAGGCCGTAGCGCGCGTCACGGCGCTCGAGCTCGCGCAGAAGCGTGGCCAGAATCCGGCCGCCGGTGGCCCCCACCGGGTGGCCCAGGGAGATACCCGACCCGTTCACGTTCAGGCGCTCCAGGCCGTCGGGCAGCTGCCATTCGCGCAGGACGGCCAGTACTTGGGCCGCGAACGCCTCGTTCAGCTCGATCAGCTGCATGTCGTCGAGCGTCAGTCCGGCGCGCTCGAGAGCCAGGGCGCTCGCCGGCACGGGGCCGATCCCCATCGTCCGCGGCGGGACGCCGGCGACCGCCCAGGACACCAGCCTGGCGATCGGCTTCAGCCCGAGCTCGGCCGCTCGCTCCGCGTGGGTCACCACGCACACCGCGGCGCCGTCGTTCTGGCCGCTCGAGTTGCCCGCGGTGACCGTCGCTTCGCTGTCCGAGCGGCGGGTAATCGGCTTCAGCGCCGACAGGCTCTCGATCGAGGCGTCGGGGCGGGGGTGCTCGTCCCGGTCAACCGCGCGTGGCCCCGACTTTCGGTCCTCCACCGTAACCGGGACTATCTCCTCCGAGAACGTGCCGTTCTCGTGCGCGGCCACCGCCAGCTGGTGAGAGCGCAGCGCCAGCTCGTCCTGCTCCTGGCGCGGGATCCCATACTCCCGGCGGAGGTTCTCGGCCGTCTCGAGCATCCCGCCCGGGACCGGGTGGTTGATCCCGCCGGCGGTGACGCGCGAGCGCACCAGGCGGTCCTCGAGCATCGCACCGCCGGACCGCGACCCCCAGCGCAGGGCGGTGGAGTAGAGCTCGGCCTGGCTCATGCTCTCCGCGCCGCCGGCGAGAAGCAGCTCGGCGGCGCCGGTCTGGACCATCATGCTGGCCTCGATCACAGCTTGGAGGCCCGAGCCGCATCGGCGGTCGATCTGGAGGCCGGGCACGTCGACCGGCAACCCGGCGTCGAGCGCCGCCACCCGCCCCAGAGCCGGCGCCTCCCCGTTGGCATAGCACTGTCCCAGCAGCACATCGTCGATCGCGTCGTGCGGCAGTCCGGTGCGTTCCAACAGCGCCGCCACGATGGTCGAGGCCAGCCTGGCCGCCGGCACCTCGCGAAACACGCCGCCGAACCTGCCGACAGGCGTGCGCAGCGGCTCGCAGATCACAGCGTCACGTGTCATCAGTCCAGATATGTCACCACATCGCGTTGCGGGAGTCGCTCCGGAGCGTCCTTCTCCTGGCGCGGCCAGCCCAGGTGGATCAAGGCCACGAACCGCTCGTCTCTCGGAATCCCCAGCGCCTCACGGCCTTCTTCGGTGCGGAGCACCGCCGGCGTGCGCCAGTAGCCGGCCAGTCCGCGACTGTGGGCGGCCAACAGGACGGCGTAGGTGGCGCAGGCGGTGGCGCACAGGTCCTCCTCGTCCTGTACCGAATCATCCGAGCGCTTGGCGCTCACGGCCACCAGCGACGGGGCACGGTCGAGCTTCGCCGCTGCCTCCGGCCCGGCGATGCGTTTGAGTGCCGCCAATGCTCCGGGGCCCACCACCCGAAACCGCCAGGGATTGGTCAGGTGGTGGTTGGGGACCCAGCGGGCGAGGTCGAGCAGTTCGTCGAGCAGCTCACGGGGGAGGGGCTCGGGGGCGAACGCCTTGTGCGTTCGCCGGGTGCGGATCGCTTCCTCGACTTGCATGTGGAATGAAACGTAGCGGCGCGCGCCGGCGGTCGTTGCGGGCGGCGCCGCGTGGCTGCCGCCTACACTCGCCCTGGTGCTGGGTAAACGCTCACGACAGATGACCGAACTGGTCACCCGCCGGATCCCGGGATTGCGGCATATCCCAGTCGTGAGGCTGGTGGCGATCGCCGAGATCGTGCTGGTCGCGCATGACCACATGGCGAGGCTCGAGCCTCAGGAGCGCCGTCGGATCCTGCAGCTGGTGCGGATCGGCCGGGGCCGTCCGCAAAGGCTGTCAGAGGCGCAGCGCGAGGAGCTCAGGGAGCTATTGGCAAAGGCCGAGCCGCGGCTGTTCGTGGGCGAGGTGGCGGAGAAGCTCTCGCCGGTCAAGCTGCCGGGGCGGATCGTTCGCGGCCGGCCAAAGCGCTGAGCGGACTCGTTGGCCGGTCTAACCCCTGGGCTGGCCATGTCGACTCAGGGTCACGATCCTTACCGAATCCTCGGGGTGAGCCCCGGTGTATCGGATGGCGAGCTGCGCACAGCCTACCGGCACCTTGTCCAGATCCACCATCCGGACCACAACAACAACTCCGTGGAGTCAACGCGGCGGTTCGAGGAGATCGAGCGTGCCTACGCGGAGATCCGGGGGCAGCGCGAGCGGCTGCTTGTCGGGGACCGTGAAGCACCGGCGTCCGCTGATCCGGATCTCGACGTGCGGCTAGGCGACCTCGAGCGTCAAGTCCGCGATGCCCACGCTTCCCGCGAGCGCGCCAAGCGCGCCGCCCGCGAGGCAGCGGCAGAGACCACCAGCCGACCGTCTGACGAGGAGCTCGGGTACGTGACCACCGACGACAGCCTCGGCAAGATCCTCGCCGACGCCCGTGCGGAGCTGGCAGATCGGCTCGGCGAAACGGACCAGCATCCAGTCGGCAAACGCGTGTCCGATTTGCTCGACGAGCTGGCAGCGAAGCTCGGCGACAAGTCACGCTAAAGCGGCGGGCCGTGTGGGAGCCGGGGACCCCCTGAACGACCGCTCTGAAAGTAAATCGGAGGCAGTGCCCTCAATCGAGCCCCCCTACCGGCAGCCGGCGTCCCACGGAGACCGCGAGGGCCTGGAGGGCGTCCGCGGGGGTCCAGGCCGGCTGCGCAGGATGTCCCAGGTGCTGGCGACCGAGCTCGCTCAGGAAGCCGTACAGCTTCGGATTCAAGATGCCGCGGAAGTCCGGGGCGGCGTCCTGCGCGACCCGCTCAACGCCGCTGGGATCGATCACGAAGTAGTTGTCGGAATGGTCGACGTCGTAGCTCAGCGGCCTTCCCGTCAGCCAGTCGATCCCGGCCGGCTTCTCCTCGGGCACCTTCTGGTAGGAGAAGCCGAAGAACTTCGCCAGCGCGCGAAGCTCGCCCGGCGGCTCCGTAACGAGCTCCCATTTCGCGTAGCTGAACTTGATGTAGTTGAGTATGTGCGTGAGCTTCGCGTAGGCGAGTAGGCGCTGGGGGGTATCGCGACCAGGATCGACCGACAGCTCCACGATTTCCACGTTCGACGCCTCGTTATCTGCGTCCAACGATTGCTCAACCTGCAGGAGGTTCCCAGTGGTCAGCGGGCACACGTCCTGGCACAGGGTCAGGAATGGAACGAGCAGGACCGTCGTCCCGGCAAAAGAAGCCAGACTGACTCGCCGGCCGTTCTGATCTGTGGGCGGCAGGTGAAGAAGCGACGCCGGGACGTGGACCGAGATGGTCGTTCCGGGCCCGGCCGTGCCGCCGGAGGCCGCAGTCTTGCTGCGCGTGTGCGAGCGCGTCGAGCCCCCGCACCCAGCGGCTAGCAGGGCGAGCGCGAGAAGGCTGACGCAGACACTCCTCATCCGGCACGGACCGCGAGTTGGCACGGTTGCAGTGTCGCGCCCCGAGCCGTTTCGCGCGACGGCGGGCCAAGGGCGTCGCGCCCTCAGCCCGCCGCCTCGAGTCGAGCGCTCAGGCGCGCCCAGGCGGCGCGCGGACTAGCTGGCTGCGTTCGAGCTCGCGGATCCTCGCTCGAGGACGTCGCGGAGCGCGTCCTCGAGTTCGGGGAAGCGGAATTCGTATCCGAGCTCCTCGAGGCGACCGGGAACCGCCCGCTGACCGCTGAGAATGACCGTTGCCATCTCCCCGTAGAGGGCTTTGAGCGCGAGCGCGGGCACAGGCAGGACGGCCGGGCGGTGCAGAACGCGACCTAATGTCCGAGCGAGCTCCGCGTTCGTCACGGGCTCGGGCGCGGTCACGTTGACGGCTCCCGCCGCCTCGTGGTCCAAGCAGAAAAGGAGAGATCCGATGACGTCATCCAGGTGAACCCACGGGACGTACTGCCGGCCGCCGCCGATCGGGCCACCGACGCCCAGCTTGAACGGAGGGAGCATCTTCGCCAACGCTCCACCGCTGGGCGAGAGGACGACGCCGGTACGGGTCAGCGTGACCCTGACACCCGGCGGCGGGTCCGAAGCCTCTGCCTCCCACTCACTCGTGACCGACGCCAGAAAATCGGTGCCCGGCCCCGCGGATTCGTCAAGTCTCTCCCCATCGCGAGGCCCGTAGTAGCCGATGGCCGACTGCGCGACCAGCGTGTGCGGACGGCCACCGGCCGGAATCTCGCGCAGAGCCGCGAGCAGCATCCGAGTCGACAGGACTCGCGACTCGCGGATCTCCTTCTTTATGGCCGTCGACCAACGCTGCGCGATCGGCTCGCCGAGCAGGTGAAGCACCGCGTCGGCGTCTGCGAGCGCGGCCCGGGGTGGCGGGGTTAGCTTCGGATCTTCCCACGCGTGGAGCTGGACCCGACCGCCTAGCCGTTTGCGGGCTCGGTCGGGGTCGCGGGTCAGCGCGATCACCTGGTCCTCGCGTTTGAGCAGCGCTGACACTGCGGCCTTCCCGATCATGCCGGTCGCGCCGGTGACTACGACTCGCATCTCATCTCGCTCTCGTATTGAACCGCCTCACAGCACCAATCAGCGTGGAAGCGGCGACCCCTGTGCGATCGGCGAGCCAGTGATCCGCTCGGGCGCTCCGAAGCGGGTCGAAAACCCGATGACGTAGCGGCGGGCACCGGCGGCCGCTAGGGTGCCGGTAGCTGTGACCGTCACCGAGCCCGATCGGGACCTCGCGGCTGTCGACTCGGCCGCGTCCGGTGCCCCGGGCGTGACCCCGCTGGGCCCCGGAGTGCGGACCGAAGCGCGAGCGGCGCCACCCCGCGCCGTGCTGCGGTCCATTGCGTTCGTGGTGGGATCGGCGAGCTTGGGGGCGGAGATCGCGGCCGCCAGGCTATTGGCGCCCTACTTCGGAGCCTCGACGATCATCTGGGCCAACACGATCGCCACCGTGCTCGTGGCGCTCTCGGCCGGGTACGCCCTCGGCGGGCGGCTAGCCGACCGCCGGGCGGATCTGCGTGGGCTATGCGCGATCGTGCTAACGGCAGGGGTGCTGCTGGCGATCGTCCCGTTCGTCGCCGACCCCTTCCTCCATCTGTCGTTGAAGGCCCTGGGATCCGTGT
>VAWT01000027.1 GCA_005883415.1 Actinomycetota bacterium
ACGCACAGGTCAACGCTCAGGTAGGTCACGACCTGGGCCACGCCGAGTTGTTGGCCTTTCCGTTGATTTTCCTGCTCTCGCTGCTGTTCTTCCGCTCGCTCGTGGCCGGGCTGCTGCCGCCGCTGCTCGGCGGGCTGGCAATTCTGGGCACCTTCTTCCTGCTGCGGATCGTCTCGACGTTCGCGGATCTCTCCGTCTATGCGCTCAACCTGACGACCGGGCTGGGCTTGGGATTGGCGATCGACTACAGCCTGTTCATCGTCTCGCGCTATCGCGAGGAAGCGGCGCGCTCGGGCTTCGGTCCGCTGGCGCTTATCCGCACGCTTCAGACGGCCGGGCGGACTGTGATCTT
Source organism: Actinomycetota bacterium (assembly GCA_005883415.1). Lineage (GTDB taxonomy): Bacteria > Actinomycetota > Thermoleophilia > Solirubrobacterales > Solirubrobacteraceae > Palsa-465. The sequence continues at coordinate 353 of VAWT01000027.1, forward strand.
CAGCTCGCTGACGGTGGCGGCCGCCGCCGCCTCCCTGACGATCTTCCCGCAGCGCTTTCTGTACTCGATGGGGATCGCAGGCGCGATCACAACCCTGCTTTCGGGCGTGCTCGCATTGACCGTCCTGCCGGCGGTGCTGGCCTTGCTTGGCCCGCGGATCAACGCTCTGTCGCCGGCCTTCCTGCGCCGCGCCGCCGACAGCGACGCGCGCCCGGCCACCAGCGGCGCGTGGTATCGACTTGCCCAGTTCGTCCGTCGGCGTCCGGGAAGGATCGCGCTGGCAACGACAGCCGCGCTGATCGCGCTCGGCATCCCCTTCACCCAGATCAAGTTCATCACCGTAGACGCTCGCGTGCTCCCGCAGAACATCAGCGCCCGACAGGTGAACGACGCCCTCAATGCCCAGTTTCCGCCCAACCGGACCTCGCCGCTCGAGGTCGTGGTCGGAGCGCCCGCAGGTTCGGCGGGGGTCCACAGGCTGGCGGGGCAGATCTCTCGGCTGAGCGACGTCTCGTCCGTCGCGCCCGCGCAGGCGGCTAGTCACTCGACGTCACTGCTCGTCGTTGCGCCAGTCCGCGGGCCGCTCAGCGCGAGCACCGTGCAGCTGGTCAAGAACGTTCGTGCCATCCACCCCCCGTTCTACTTGGGCGTGGCCGGTGAGACCGCTTCCTATGTCGATCTCGAGCACAGTCTGGCTGCTCACCTGCCCGCAGTCCTGGCGGTGGTGATCGGCGCGACGCTGGTCGTGCTTTTCCTGATGACGGGATCGGTGGTGCTGCCGGTCAAGGCGGTGGTGATGAACGCCCTAAACCTGAGCGCGGTCTTCGGAATCCTGGTGCTGATCTTCCAGGACGGCAACCTCCAGGGGCTGCTCGGCTATCACGGCCTGGGCGCGCTTGACGCCACTCAGCCGATCCTGCTGTTCGCGATCGGCTTCGGCTTGTCGACCGACTACGGAGTGTTCCTGTTGTCACGGATCAAGGAGGCGCGCGATGCCGGCGCGCCTGACTCCGAAGCCGTAGCCCTGGGCCTCGAACGCACAGGGCGCATCGTCACGGCAGCGGCCGTGCTGTTCGCGGTGGCGATCGGCGCGTTCGCGACTTCCAAGATCGTGTTCATCAAGGAACTGGGACTCGGTGCCGCCCTGGCGGTGCTGATCGACGCCACGGTGATCCGGGCGCTGCTCGTCCCGTCGCTCATGGAGCTGCTCGGGCCGCTCAACTGGTGGGCGCCGCGACCACTGCGCCGATTGCACGACAAGATCGGGCTACGCGAGGGTGCGCCACCCGTGGGCGCACAGGCGGGAGCGTCACGGGCCTGAAGGGTGCTATGGCCGCGCCAGAACCTGCGACGATTGCCCGCACCATGAAGTCCCGGGAGGCGACGTGGCAGTCGGTGAAGCGACGGATGCAGGTCGGTCTGTCGGCCGCGAACCTGATCGGCGGGCTGGTGGTGTCCCTGCTGCTGACGTTCCTGGTCCCGCTGCCGGCCAGGTTCCGCCACGACACCACGATCCTGTGGGCCAACATCGTCGTGCTGGTGGTTGGCGGGATCATCGCCACAGCGGTTGCAACTCGGCTTGGTCCGAGGAGCGCCCGCGACATCCGGAAGTGGTTCGTCTCGGGGGAGCCTGCCAGTAGCCGCGTGCGGGAGCTCGCGCTGCGCCAGCCACTCGTCCAGATGCGAATCGCGGCCGCGATCTGGGGGATCGCCACTGTGGTGTTCACGGCCCTCAACGCGTTTGCCTCGGGCGCCGTTGCAGCGCAGTCCGCGATCACGATCCCGATCGGCGGTCTCGCCACCTCGGCGCTGACGTACCTGCTCGCCGAGCGGTTCACCCGGCCGATAACCAGCGCCGCGCTGGCGAACGGCGCGCCGGAGGAGCCGGTCGGGCCCGGTGTGCGGACGCGCCTGCTCGTGGCTTGGGGGCTGGCGGCGGCGTTCCCGCTGTTCGGATGCGTGCTCCTCGCCGTCAGCGTGCTCGTGGTCGGGCACTGGTCCGCGAGCCGGACCGCGGTCAGCTTGCTGATCCTGAGCGCGGTCGGGCTGGCGCTCGGCTGGCGGGCGATGAGCATCGCGGGGCGATCGCTGGTGGACCCGATCGAGGCCGTTCGCGCGGGGCAGCGCCGGGTGCAGGCAGGCGAGCTGGCGACCGAGATCCCGGTCTACGACGGCAGCGAGCTGGGGCTGCTTCAGGCTGGCTTCAACCAGATGACCGCGGGGCTGCGGGACCGTGAGCGAATCCGGGAAGCGTTCGGCACGTACCTGGACCGTGAGGTGGCGGAACACATCCTCAGAGAGGGCACGTCCCTGGTCGGCGAGGAGGTCGAGGTCACGGTGATGTTCACCGATATCCGCAACTTCACCGGTTTCGCCGAGCGCTCAGACGCACGCCGGGTCGTCGCGACGCTCAACCGCCTGTTCGCCCGGATCGTGCCGATCATCCACCGCCACGGAGGCCACGTTGACAAGTTCGTTGGTGACGGCCTGCTAGCCGTATTCGGCGCTCCCCGCCGCCAGCTGGACCATGCCGACCAGGCGCTCAACGCGGCGACCGAGATCTCCCGGCAGGTCGGAAACGAATTTGGCGGCGAGCTCACGATCGGGATCGGGCTAAATTCGGGCATGGTCATCGCGGGCAACGTCGGCGGGGGCGGACGACTCGAGTTCTCGGTCATCGGCGATGCGGTGAATGTCGCCGCCCGCGTCGAGGCGGCCACTAGAACGACGGGCGACGCAATTCTGATCTCGGAGTGGACCCGGGGCCTGCTCTCAGAGGTCGCAGCCGCTTCGCTTCGGCAGCGCGACCCCGTCCAGCTCAAGGGAAAGTCGGAGTCGGTGGCGCTGTTCGCGCCTCGCGCCTTGGTGCCCGAGACCGCGACCTTCGAACAACAGCCCTCTCCTCAACCGTCACCGTCCTGAACGTCACCTTCCGCTCGGGCGACACCGACCACTCCCCGTCGCTCCACCGTCGCCGCGGTGCGCTCGGGGCAGTCCCGGCTGGAGACTGTCGCGCTCGCTGGGCTGGCGAAGTTCTACGGGAGTTGCGACGTCGTGCTCTCGCCCAGCCCCGCCACCGACGGTCGGCTGGCGTCGATCGGGATCGCGCCGGAGCGAACCGCCCGCTGGGACCGGGGAGTGGACGTCGAGCGGTTCAGCCCCGTCCACCGTACTCCGGGATTCCTACCCCGCGGGTTCAACGTCCTGTACGCCGGCCGGCTGACGAGCGAGAACGGCATCTGGCTCCTCGCGGACGCGTTCCTGGCAGCCCGGCGGCGGGAGCCGCGCCTGCACCTGGTTCTGGCCAGTGGCGGACCCGAAGAGGATGAGCTCCGGGCTCGTCTCGGTGACGCCGCGACATTCCTGGGCTGGCTCGACGGCGACGCCCTCAGCAAGCCATACGCAAGCGCCGACCTGTTCATGTTCGCGAGCCAGACCGATACGTTTGGTCAGGTCGTGCTCGAGGCACAGGCCAGCGGTCTGCCGGTGGTAG
>VAWT01000028.1 GCA_005883415.1 Actinomycetota bacterium
TCACATTCGATGCGAGTTCGCGTTGAGCCACCGACCCGCGCTCAAGCGGCCACCGAACGGGCCATGCGCCAAATAGAGGTCGAGTTTTCCGAGCTCAACCTCACGCTGCCGCAACAATCAGCCCGCGGCCGGAGGCGGGGCGCCGTTCTGCCCGAAGGCCATCCGCTCTAGCTCGTAACCGAGATCGCCTTCTCCTGCCAAGGCTGCATTGATCGCCTCGTTGTGTGCTATCACCAAGAGCGATGGGTAAGCGGGTGGATCCGTCGATGCCCGGATCGAAAGCCCCTCGGGCCGACACGGGCAGCGGTGCTCCGGGACACGCAACCCCGGTCGAATCGCCGGCCAAAAGAAATGGCAACATTGACGAGAGCGTGCTCGAGCGGCCGTCGGAGGCGGTGGCCGCTCAGGCCGAGCTCGCCCGTAGAACGAGCAGGCAGCAGCGGGTCGAAGCCAGATTGGCAGCCCAGCGGGCCGCGGCGCTGCGGGACGCTGATCGCTCGCCAGAGCGCCTCCCCTCGCGCGATGAACGGCGACGCGGCCAACAGGTCGCGTTCATCCTCGCCGAGGATCCAGAGCTAGGCGAGGGCCTCCCGCCCCACCTCCGCCGCGCCGCCACTGAGATGCTGCGTGCGCGGGTAATCGTCGTCAATCGTCCGCGCTGGCAACCTCCCGAGCTCGACCCGCGGACGACTTACGGATTGCTGCTGCTCGACGGCCTCATCGGCCGCCGGATTCGCATCGGCCGGGCCGTCTCCACCGAGCTACTCAGCGCGGGGGACATCCTCCGGCCATGGGAAGAGCCGTGCCTGTGGAACCTGATTCCGCCGGAGGTCGATTGGCGCGTCTTCCGTCCAACTCGGGTGGCGATACTCGATGAGCGGGTAACGAAGGTCATCTGCGCCCGCCCCGAGCTCGCGATCGCGTTCTCCGGGCGCCTCTATAGGCGCGTCCGGCACGCGGAATACATCATGGCGATCAGCCACCTACCGAAGGTGGAGCACAAGCTGCTGGCGACGCTATGGCACCTGGCGAGCAACTGGGGTCGGGTCACGCCCCAGGGGGTCTACATACCGTTCCGCCTGACTCACGAAGTACTGGGCGAGATTCTGGGGGCCAAGCGACCATCGGTCACTACCGCGATGACCCAACTGCAGCGCCGCGGTGAAGTTGTGATCGGCGCCGGCGGCGGATACCTCCTAAAAGGGGATCCGGCCGACTGGGATCGGGTTCAGTAGGCCTGTCCACGCACATCAGCGCTTGGCCGCGGGTGACCCTAGTGCTCGAGCGCCGGCTCGCCCCTCTGCGTGCGCGTATCCCTGCCTCCAGCATCTTCGCCCCTGCGCCCGAGCTCCCGGAGCTTCGGGACGGCGGCGAGCGAGCCCGGTAGCAGGGCCCACAGCGTGAAGAAGCGGTAGGCGACCACGCCCAGCGTGGCCGCCGCGAACGGCACTGCGGCGCCGTACCAGAGCGTCGGCACGAGCGCCACGGTGATGAGGCCGCCACCGGCCAGCGGCGCCGTCCGGCGGGTGAAGATCATCCCCGTCCCGAGCGCGACGATCACCGACAGCGCGGACATGTGGAAGCCGAACGCCGCGGTCGCTGACCACAGCGCGAACATGTCGGCCCCCCAGTAGAGCGCCATCCCGGCCAACGCCGGTCCGTGGCGGCGAGGACTCGTGAGCACTGTGTACACAATGTGGACGGCGTCGAAGAAGTTGGCGACGACTCGGCGCCACCCGCCGTGGCGCCGCAATCGCTCCCGGTATCGCTTGGCCAGCCAGATCACTAGGACGAACGCGGGGATCGGGACGATCGCCCACGGCCAGGTGAAGTCGGTGCGAGGCACGACCACGCCTGTGGCCAGCGCAATGATCGCCGCCGGGCAGACGATCATCGCCAGGACGCCATGCTCGAAGCCAGCTATCGCCCCGACCCGCACCTTGGCCTCACGCTTGTCGGCGCCGCCTGCACGCATCGCGAACTCGTCGAGTGCGGTTCCGCCGTGAGCCAGAAAGCCGACGAAACCGGCAGTGACCACGGCCAGCAGAGCCGGGGCTTCGAGCTCAGGTCCGCCCTCGGCCCACTTGATGCCCCGGTAGGCGAAGTAGTAGCCGCAGAAGGCAAGCAGGACTCCGCCGAACGACGGCCCCAACCACCACCAATGCGCGTGGACGAGACGGCTGTGGACGGCATCGAATCCGGCCACGTAAGCCATTCCGATACCACTTATGGCGTAGAACCCGGCCACTACGGCCACGAGCCCGGCGAGCTGAGGCCAGCTCCGGTTGACGTGGTGGGTCGAGAGCAGACGCATAAGCCTGGTCCCCTTCTACCCCAAGCGGTACGCCCACTCACGGCCGGGCCCGCTAGTGGTCTGCGAAAGCCCGTGCGGCGACCTCGATCTGCTCGCGCAGACGATTCATCTCGGCCTTTAGGTGCGCCTTTTGCAGCGGGCCGATTCCCAGGATGCTGCCGTTCAGCCGGACAACGGTTTGATCCCCGGACTCGTGAAGCAGTACCTCGATCTTGGACGGGTTGCGGGTCACACCTACTCCGATCTTCGGGACGATTCGATCGAGCCCGGCTTCCTTGGCGTTCCAACCGATTGCTGCTATCGCCCGACGACATGCCGACGATGCCTGCTCAACCGACAACGCCACTCTGAATTCGTCGTGCAGCTTGCTCACGACGTCACCCTACGCCAGGCCTGCGCCTCCATCGTGCGGTGGCGATCTACCGAGCAAGCTCGAGCAGTCGCTCGGCCTGCTCTACCCCGGCGACGGGAAGACCAGCGGGATTCAGCATCCCCAGCTGCACCAGCACCGAGGCCTGATCCCAGTAGATGTGCTCGTACGCGACCTTCCCCTCCTCGAAGCCCATTACGACCACGGTCGGTATTCGCACCTTGCGCCCGGTTGGCGCAACGCCCGGCAGCATGAATGGGACTTCTCGGTCGTGTGTGAACTCGAGCACGAACTCGTCGATCACGCGGTCGCCGGAGACGGTTCGCGCGATCGGGTGAAGG
>VAWT01000029.1 GCA_005883415.1 Actinomycetota bacterium
CTCACCGTGCTCGTTTATTGCCATCTTCGCTCCCGGCGGCCGGGGCGCCGAGCGCCTTACACCGACCACGGTCGCCAGCGCGATCCGATCGCCTCGGCGACTCCAATCTGTGATCTCGGGGAGCACGTCTCTCATACCTCCTCCAGGATGGCAGCCAGCTCCTCGAGCGAGGCCAGCGAGCTCCCCGGCAGTAGCCGGTCGGTGTGCGGAATTGCGGCGCGCATTCCCCTGGTCAGCGGCTCGTACTCCGCGTGCGCGGCGAGCGGATTCAGCCATACCAGTCGATGGGCGCTGCGGCGCAACCGAGCCATCTCGGCTGCGAGCTGCTGCGGGTCGCCGCGGTCCCATCCGTCCGACAGGATCACGACCACGGCGCCGCGCCCCAGACGCCGCCCGTGGGACCGGTTGAGCTCTGCCAGAGCCTCGCCGATCCTGGTACCGCCGGAGAAGTCGACGACGGCCGCGGCCGCCCGCTCCATGGCCAGGTCGTGGTCCCGGCCGGAGAGCTCGTGGGTGATTCGGGTCAGCCGGGTCCCGAAAGCGAATGCCTCCACCCGGCGTCTGGCCGCGACGCAGGCATGCAGATACTGAAGGAGCATCCGCGAGTAGGGGGCCATCGATCCCGACACGTCGCACACGAGCACGAGCGCTCGAGCCCGGAGGGTGGGCGCCCGCCAGCGTCGCTCCACGGGCTCGCCGCCGGTGCGCAACGAGGCTCTGACCGTCCGCCGGAGATCTGGCGAGTGACCGCGGCGGCGAGCGGGGCGCGTCCGCCGCGAGAGCCGCGTCGGGCCCCGTCGCGCCAGCCGAGCGATCAGCTCTCGTGCCAGCACCGTCTCTGCCTCCGTGTACCCAGCGAAATCCTTCGAGTGCAGGAGCTCCATATCGCTCCACGCGACCGGCACCGGCGCAGGCTCCCCGCCAGCCGGGGCAGGAGCGGAGTCCGGGATGCCCATGCGTGGCAGGGCGGCTCGCTCGATCGTGCCCAGCTCCTTCAGCGGATCATTGCCGGCGAGGACCCGGGTGGCGCCGAACACCGCCACGAAGGCCCGCTCGAAGCGCTCCAGGTCCTCCCGGCCTGAGCAGAGCGTTGCCCGCAGCGCTAGCCGAGCCTCCTCGCGGGACGAGGAGTCGACAGCGGCCAGCGCACGGTGTGCGCTCAGCAGCTCCCCGATCCCCACCCGGGCCCCCTGCGCCCGCATCGCGGCGGTCAGGGAGCCGAGCCGCCCGATCACCTGCTCAGACACCCTCGAGCACTCCTCGCTCCCGCACCCTTACGACGTCCTCGTGAACCTTGAGTGCCGCTCCGAGCGTTTCATCCAGCTCACCGTCGGAGCCGAGGGCCAGCAGCGCCTGTGCCCACACGATCGTCTCGCCCACGCCCGGAAGCTTGTACAGGTCCTGCTGGGCCCGGAGCCTCCCGATGGCCTCCACCACCCGGGTCGCGATGGCCTCCGGCACGCCTGGGATCCGGGACTGGACGATCTCCCGCTCGCGGTCGGGGTCCGGATAATCGATCCAGTGGTACAGGCAGCGACGCTTGAGCGCGTCGTGCAGCTCGCGCGTCCGGTTTGAGGTCAGCACGACGACTGGCCGCCGCTGGCCCGTGATCGTGCCCAGCTCGGGGACCGTGACCGCGAAGTCGGACAGGAACTCGAGCAGGAAGGCCTCGAACTCGTCATCGGCGCGGTCCACCTCGTCGATCAGCAAGACCACGGGTTGGGAGGGATCCGACTCGAGCGCTTCCAGAAGTGGCCGCCGCAACAGGAACCGGCGGGAGAACAGCTGGCCTTCGTCGATTCCGCCTTCGGCGGCGCGCAGCGCGAGCAGCTGCCGGGGGTAGTCCCAGTCGTAGAGTGCGTTGTGGAGGTCGATCCCTTCGTGACATTGAAGCCGGATCAGGCGGGCGCCGGTCCCGGCCGCCAACGCCCTGCCCACCTCGGTCTTGCCGACGCCGGCCTCCCCCTCGAGCAGCAGGGGCTGCTCGAGCGCCGCGGCCAGGTAAACGGCCAACGCCAGCGGCCGATCAGCAAGGTAGCTCTGGCCGGCCAGCGCCGCCTGCGCCGCCTCTACCGACCCGATTGCAGCGAGCCTCACGTCAGCCCTGCGGCCTCCTGTAGCGCTCTGCGGCACAGCACACGTGCGAGGTGGCGCTTGTAGTCGGCGGTCGCGTTCAGGTCCGCCGGGGGATCGGTGCCTTCGGCGGCCTGCTCGGCGGCGGCTTTGATCGTGTCCGCGTTCAGCGGCTGGCCACGGAGCGCCTCCTCCACCGCCTGTGCCCGCAGTGGTACCGATCCCATGTTGGTCATCCCGATCCGCACGTCCTCGCAGATGTCGCCGGTCTGCTTGACGAGCGCCGAGACGGCGACCATCGCCCAGTCCTCGCTGCGCCGATTGAACTTCTGATACGCGAACCCATAGCCGTCGAGCGCCGGAACGCGGACCTCGGTGAGCACCTCGGCGGGTTCGAGCGCGGTCTGGAGATAGTCGCGGAACAGCTCGGAGGCCTCGAGCGTGCGCTGCCCGCCCTGACCTTGAACCGTGACCGAACCCTCGGCCGCGAGCAGCACGCCAGGCAGATCCGAGGCCGGATCCCCATGGGCCAGCGAGCCGCCTATCGTGCCCCGACTGCGGACCTGGGGATCGGCGATCGTCCCGGCGGCGCGGGAGAGCAGCCCCAGCTCCGGCGTGTGCTCGAGCTCGGCGTGCTGAACCATGGCGCCGATCCGCCAGGTGCCGTCCTCGCGGTGGATGCCGTGCAGTCCCGGCACCCGGCGCAGGTCGACGAGCAGCGCTGGGGCGGCGAGGCGGAGCTTCATCAGCGGCAGCAGCGAGTGGCCTCCGGCCAGCAGCTTTGCCTCCTCGCCTCCGGACTGAAGCATCCCGACCGCGTC
>VAWT01000276.1 GCA_005883415.1 Actinomycetota bacterium
AAGTGGTGCTCTCGGTGCTCTCGCCGGAGGCGCTGGCACGGGAGCCCGAGGAGGTTCGGCGGGTGATCAGGGAGGCCGGTCAGGGGGTCGAGCCCCTCGTCGTTGTCGTAGAGGCGGCGGAGGAGGTGCGCGACGAGGAGCTCGCGCCGGTGGTCGAGGCGGCCAAAGCGAACCCCCGCCCGGTCATCCTGCGGATCATCCGCGACGCCTGATCGGCGACATCCTCGCCGGCGACCCCATTGAATAGGCTTTGGCAAGTGGAGCCAGAACGAGCACGCGAGCTACTCCAACGGGAGCGGATCCGGATCGAGCGGGCGTTGGCGGCCCTGGACCGGGAAGGTCCGCTCGAAGGCGATGATCGCAGGGAGCCCGGGGACCTTGACACCGAGGACCTCTACCAGGACGAGTTCGACCTGGGCCGGCGCCAAGAGCTGCAGAGCGACCTGGCGGCCCTCGAACGCGCCGAGGAGAGGCTGAAGGCCGGGACATACGGACTGTCGATCGAAAGCGGTCAGCCGATCCCCGACGGCCGCCTGGAGGCGCTCCCGACTGCTGAGCGCACCGTCGAGGAAGAGGAACACTTCCGTGGGGGATGATCTTGCAGCCCAGCCCCCACGGGAGCGGTCTGAGTTCGGGCTGGCTCAGCCGCTAATCGCGCTCTTCAGAGTCCTCGCCTGAGGGCTCCTCATCAGACGACTCCTGGCGCGAAGTCTCGGCCCGGGAGGAGTCCTCCCCCTCCGACCGCGAGGAATCCTCCCCCTCCGCCCGGGAGGAGTCCTCCCCCTCCGACCGCGACGAATCCTCTTCGTCCGGCCGCTCCATGTCGGGGAGCGGATATTTCTCGACGGCCCACGGCGGGTCCTTCATCGTCGGAGGGTTGGCGTCGCGAGTCTCGCGCGGCAGCTCGATGTCCTCGTCAGAGGCCTCTGCGGCTAACCCTTTCACGCGCTCGAGGCCGTAGTAGCCGTGAAGCACGTCCGCCTCCTCGTCGCTCAGCTCCTCGCCGTCCGGCTCGATCTCGGGAGCCGCGTCGACGTGCTCCTTCTCGTACACGAGGCGGATCTTGCTCCCGTCCTCCTGCGCATCGTGCAGGGGCACGAACACTGAGCTGGTGCGGACTAGCCCGGTCTTCACCCGCGCCCAGCTCGCCCGCTCGTCCTGGCCGTGGAGGAACAGCGCCTCGATCTTGCCGATCGTGTACCCGTGGGGGTCGACCACCTGTTGACCGAGGAGATCGTCAGCGCTCTTCTCCTCCGGTTCGGGCAAGTCCTTCGGCTCCCGCTTCGGCTCATCCTCGCTCGGCTCCCGCCTCTGCTCGCCCTCGCTCGACTCCGGCTCGCGCTCGGCCTCGCTCGAGTCAGGCTTCCGCTCCTCCTCGGTCGCCTCCGGCTTGCGCTCGTCCTCGGTCGTCTCCGGCTTCCGCTCCTCGTCGGTCGCCTCCGGCTCGCGCTCGTCCTCGGTCGTCTCGGCCACGTCAGCTCCTTTCTCCTCTCGCGAATGGCGCTACCCCGCGAGGAGCAGGAAAAACAACCACTCCCGACCGAACCGGAGGGACCCGCGATCGGGGACGGCTAACTTTTCGAGGGCCGATGCTGGCGATGGAGCTCATTCCCACGATCCGCGCGCGTCTGGAGCAGCTCGAGGCTGAACGGACGAACGGACCGGGCCCCGGGCGCGGCGCGCTTGCGAGCGGCCACCGCGCAGCGCTGTGGCGAGCACAGCAGCACGCGGCTCGAATCGATCACACTCTCGAGGACCTGCGTCGCTACTGCCTGGAGTCACTGCACTCATGGCACTTCCTGGACGAGCAGGACGAGAACGACTACCTGCGCGGCTACCGCCAGGGCTTCCAGGCGGTGCTGAAGGACATCCGCGCCGCCGAGTCGAGACGGGTCACCTAGCTTCCAATGCGCCGCTTCCTGCTCCCAGCGTCTATCAGCCTCGCCGCAGCCGCGCTGCTCGCGCTGTTGGCGTTCGCGGTCGCCGGCCAAGGCACCGACACTTCGATCGATGCGCAGCTTGCCCGCGGCGTGCGCCCGGCCGCGCCCGCGGCGGGCGCTCCGCTGCCAGGTCTCGGCTCCTCCCAGAGCCTCAATCTCTCGGACCTGCGCGGCAAGGTGGTGGTGGTAAACCTATTTGCTTCCTGGTGCCAGCCATGTCTGGCCGAGGCACCAATTCTCGAGCGAACGCAACGACTGCTCTCTGGCCAGAATGGAACGGTCGTTGGCGTGACCTACCGGGATACGACGGGCGACGCGGAGCAGTTCGTCCGCCAGCACCACATCGATTACCCCGTCGTGCGGGACGTCAACGGTAGCTTCGCCCGCGCGTACGGTGCCAACGGGATTCCCGAGACGTTCGTAATCGACCGCAACGGCCGCGTGGCGGCGGCGCGCCGTTATCAGCTGGCCGGTGGGTGGCTACAGCAGACCCTGTCCCGCGTTCTCGGTTCGTCGGCATGAGAGCTCGTAGCGGCGCCATCGCCATCATGCTCGCCGCGGCCATCGTACTGCCGGCGGCGAGCTGGGCCAGCGCCGCCCAGCCGCGGGCATCGCTGACGGACATCGAGAACGACGTTATGTGCGTGGTCTGTAACACGCCGCTCGCCGTCTCCCAGTCGCCGCAGGCCGATGCCGAGCGGCGCTTCATCAGCGGCCTGATCGCCAAGGGGTACACGAAGGCCCAGATCGAGCGGGCACTCGTCGCCCAATATGGGCCGGCAGTGCTCGCCCTGCCCCCGGCACACGGCTTCAACTTGACGGTCTACATCCTGCCGGCGGCGATCGTCATTGTCGGCGCTGCCGGGCTGGCGTTCGCTCTTCCTCGCTGGCGGCGCCGGACGCGTGCGCTGCAGGCAGACACGGGAGCCGCGACGGCCGAGTCCGAGCTCGACCCCACCGACGCCCGGCGGCTCGAGGAGGACCTCGCGCGCCACAGGCCGTAGGACGGCCACGGCCGTTCGCTCTACATCATGTCCGGCGCGCTCACGCCGAGGAGCCCCAGCGAGAGTGCAATCACCCGGCCGGCGGCAGCCGAAAGCGCGATCCGGAACGACTCGACGGATTCGGGGGACGCTCCGATCACGCGGCAGTCGCGATAGAAGGTCGTGAACTGCTGAGCGAGTTCTAATGCGTACGCCGCGATCCTGTGAGGAGCGCGGCGAGATCCCGCCTCCTGCACCTCATCCGGGAACTCGACGAGCTTCTGGATGAGGGCGCGCTCGGGTTGGTGAAGCTCGCCTGACCCGCTCTCGGCCCCCGATATGAGCGCCGGATCGGCCAGACGCTCGTCCGGCACCCGACGCAGCATGGAGGCGATCCGGGCATGGGCGTACTGTATGTAGTAGACGGGATTTTCGGCCGACTCCCGGCGCGCCAGGTCGAGATCGAGATCGATCGTGCGATCGTGCGAGGAGCGCAGCATGAAGAAGCGAGTGGCGTCGACGCCGATCTCGTCCAATAGATCGTCAAGCGTCACGAACGCTCCCCGGCGCTTCGACATCGCCGCTCGCTCGGATCCTTCGATCAGGTGCACGAACTGCAGGATCGGCACCTCGATCGTGTCCGGATCGCCGCCCAGAGCCGCCATCGCCGCCCGGATCTCGCGCATCCACGCGTGGTGGTCGGCCCCAACCGGAATGAGCTGCCGCTGCACACCCCTGTCGCGCTTGTTGACCAGGTACGCGAGGTCCGCCGCCAGGTAGGTCGGCTCACCGGTCGAACGCACCACGACACGATCCTTGTCGTCGCCGAACGCAGTGGTTCTAAGCCAAACCGCGCCTTCGGAGCGGTACAGATGCCCGCCGCGCTCCAATTCCTCCAAGGCCCGGTCCAGTGCGCTCGGTGAGCCCGCATGCAGCGTCCGCTCGGAGAGGAAGAGGTCGTACTGCACGCCGTAGCGAGCGAGCGTGGCCTTGATCTTCTCGAGCAGCAGTGCGACGGCCTGCGAGGCGACCTGTTCGACGGCACCTGAGTCGGCGTCCGGAATCTCCTCCGCCAGCGTGGCCACGTAGTCGCCTTGGTAGCCACCCGCAGGGAGTTCTGTCCCCCTGGCGCGAGCCTGCACCGACTCGCCCAACAGCCTGACCTGCGACCCCGCGTCGTTGAAGTAGTACTCGCGGGAGACGTCTTGGCCGAGGTGCCCGAGGATTCTCGCGAGGGCGTCGCCGTAGGCAGCGTGCCGGCCGCTGGCCGCAACCAGCGGCCCCGTGGGGTTGGCGGACACGAACTCGATCAGGGTCCGTTCCGGCGACACGACTTGGTCGGCCCCGTACCGCTCCCCCGCGGCGAGCACCGACCTCAGCGCCCGCCGGTACCAGGAGTCCGAGAGAACGAGATTCAGAAAGCCTGGGCCTGCGACCTCGGCCCGATCGAGCGAATCGCCCAGCTGCGGCTGAAGCTCCTCGGCGAGTCGCGCGGCGATTCTGGGTGGCGCCTCTCCTAAGACCGGCGCGAGCAACAGTGCGGCATTGGTCGCGTAGTCCCCCTGTCCCGCCCGTTTCGGCCGCTCCAGCTTGGGCTCGACCCCGGGCTCACCGTCGGAGCCGCGTACGACGGCGGCGGCGGCGCGCACCGCGTCGCGAAGCTCCTGAAGCGGCGCGACCGCTTGGGATGGGGCGGTGCTCATCGTGTGGCGAGCGTAGCGATGGCCATCGATCAGTAGTGATACGGCTCTCCCGAGAGGATCTTGTGTCCCCGGTAGAGCTGCTCGAGCAGCACGACGCGAGCCAGCTGGTGGGCCATGGTGATGGCGCCCAGTGAGAGACGGTGGTCGACCTTGTCGAGCTCGAGCCCGTACGGCCCGCCGATCACGAAGCACAGGTCGCGACCGCTCTGTCGCCGCGCCTCCAGGAAGCGGCTGAACGCCATCGAGTCGAGCATCTCTCCGTCACGATGAAGCAGCGAGATGAACGCCCGAGGCGGCAGGCGTTGCCGGGCCTTCTCGTCCTCGCGCACCTCCACTAGCTCCAGCCGAGCGTGCCGTGCGATCAGCTTCTGATAGTGCTGGACATCGTCTGCGAACGGTGGCCGCAACCTGCCCACGGCGACGACAACAATCCGCACGCTGCGATACTAAACAGCCTATGGAGGATTCAGGCACCCCCGAACGCCACATCAACATCCACTTCTCGCCCGAGGACATGGGCGGGAAATACGCCAATTTCGCCAACGTCAGCCACTCGGATTACGAGTTCACGATCACGTTCGCCCGCGTGGATCACGAGGTGGAAGAGGACGAGATCCCAGGGGTCGTGGTCTCCCGGATCAACCTCTCGCCCAAGTTCATGCACGAGCTAATCGAGGCCATGCAGGACAACTACTCGAAGTGGCAGACGCGCGAAGGCATCAAGAACCTGCCCGAGTGGGGCGGGCGCCGAGAAGCGAGCGAGGATTAGCGGTTTCCGTAGCTGAGCGCGGCGCCGATCCTTTCCGCGGTCGAGGGGTGCGTCGCCAGCAGCGCCGTCATCCATCTGGGCGGATCGAGGTCCGCGATGTTCTGCCGGGCGATCGCCCGCTCGAACGAGACGAATGCCTGGGGGGAGCCCGTCAGCTCGAGCGAGTATGCGTCGGCCCGGCGCTCAATCGCTCGGGACAGGCGGTTTGAAATCAAGCCGACCGGCGCCGACACCAGCGCCGCAGCAAGCGCCAGCGCGGGCAGCGCCGCCGGTGTGTCGCGCGCGTTCGACAGGCCCCAGCTGAGGCGCTGGGTGGCGAGCGCCGCCGCCGGGGCGACGATCCCGGCGTAGGCCACCCCGCGCAGAACGTCCCGGTGCCGGACGTGGGCAAGCTCGTGAGCGACGACGACGCGTACCTCCTCGCGGTCATAGCGGTCAAGCAGGGTGTCGAACAGGACGACACGCTTGGTCGGTCCGAGCCCCGTCACATAGGCGTTGGCCGCGGTGGTCCGTCGGCTGGCATCGACCGAATACACGCCCGCCACCCGCACCCCCGCGGCCCGAGCCAGCGCCAGCACATCCGATCGGGTCTCCCCCTCCGGCAGCGGCGTGTAGTCGTTGAACACCGGATCGAGTAGCACCGGCGCAAGGGCCGCGAACAGTGCCCCGACCAATACCGAGCCCCCCGCTCCGAGCGCCCACCAGCGGCGCGGGAACCGGCGGATCGCGGCGATCACGGTGCCACCCCCTGCAGCGGCCAGCGCTGCCTCGATCCCGGTCGCCTTGACCTGATCGAGCGCCCAGCCGCGCCAGGATTGCGTGGCGAGCCCGACGGCGATTGCGCGGCGGCGTGACACCACCGCCAGCGGCAGCGGCGGCAGCGACAGGCCGACGGCCAGCGCACCGGCTGCGACCGCCCCGGCCGCAACTGGCCTGGCCCGGCGGCGAAGCAGCCGAGGAGGGCGGAGCGTCAGCAGCGCCAGCGCACCCAGCTCCAGTGCCCCACGGGCCAGCGACAGAGCGAGCTGAGGCCGCGCGAACGCCGCCCCCCGCGCGATCTCCTCCTCGGAGAAATAGGATCGGAGGTCGGCCGGCGCCGACGGCCGCGCTGCGGGACGTGGCCTCAGCAGCCGCACACCCACCTCGCCAGCCGCGGACGCCAGGAGCATCGATGCCAGCACGCCAGAGCGCTCACGCACCCGGGAGACTGTAAAGGCATGCGGGTGGCTGTCGTCTCGGACATACATGGCAACCGGCAGGCGTTCGAGGCCGTGCTGGATGCGATCGCCGGGTCCGACTGCCAGGAGATGTGGTGTCTAGGCGACCTGGTGGGGTACGGAGCGAACCCGGATGCCTGCGTCGAGCTGGCGCGCAGGCACGCCGCCATCTGCCTGGCCGGAAACCATGACCTCGTGGTCCGTGACGCCCTGCCGCTCGAGGAGTTCTCGCGGGGGGCCGCGCTCGCGGCCCAGTGGACCCGCGAGACGATTACCCGCGAGACCAGGACCTATCTCGATGAGCTCGAGCCGGCGCTGCTCGAGGAGCCTGTTGGGCTGTACCACGCCAGCCCCCGTGATCCGGTTTGGGAGTACGTGCTTTCGCCGCTACAGGCCGAGATGTGCTTGGACGTCCAGCAGCATCGGGTGTGCTTGATCGGCCACTCCCACGTGGCGCTGGCGTTCGGCCGCCAGCCCGGTGATCTGGCGACGGGCCAAACGCAGGACGCGGACGAGCAGCTCGAGCTCTCGAGCGGCGAGTGGCTGGTCAATCCGGGAAGCGTCGGGCAGCCGCGAGATGGCGACCCGCGCGCCGCCTGGCTGGAGCTCGACCTGGATGCCTGGGAAGCCATCTACAGGCGCACGGAGTACGACATCGGAGGAGCGGCCGCTGCGATCCGGGCGGCGCGGCTTCCGGCGTCGCTGGCAGAGCGGCTGCAATTCGGCCAGTAGCGGCGGTTTTGGGCGCGGGCGAGGGCCACTATGGCGGCCGGCCCTGACCTAATCTGAAGCCAACGGCCCGACGCTCTAAAGTCAGGCCGCGGATGCGCAAGGGATTCCGCGCAGTTGTGGCCGGCGGGCTTGGGTTCGCTGTCTCGTTGATCGCTGCCTGCGGCAGCAGCACCGGCCTGCTCTCGTCCAGCACAGCCCAGAGCCTGACCAGCCAGCTGCAGCAGGTCTCGAGCGACATCCAACAGGGCAACTGTGCAGCAGCCGCAGACGATCTCGCGAAGGTCACGCAGAACATTCAGAACCTGCCAAGCTCGGTGAGCTCGACGCTGCGCAGCAACCTTAATCAGGGCCTGACCAAGGCCCAGGAGTTGGCCGCATCGCAGTGCAGGTCCTCGGCGAACACGACGCCCACCACCACAACCAACACGACCCCCACCACTACCACCCAGACCACGACGGAGCCCACGACCACGCACACCACGACGACGACGGTCACTTCCCCCACCACGACACCCACTGCAACGACTCCGCCCAACCCGGGTACTACTACTACCGGCCCGGGGAGCGGAGGGGTCGCGCCGGGGACCAGCGATGGGAACGGCAAAGGCAACGGAAACGGCAATGGCCACTAACGCAACGATGATCGCTGGGCGCTACCGACTCGAGCGCCGCCTCGGAGTCGGCGGGATGTCCACCGTTCACCTTGCCTTCGACGAACGGCTCGAGCGTCCGGTGGCGATCAAGCTACTGGCCGAGCATCTGGCCGACGACCCCACGTTCGTCTCGCGCTTCCGCCGCGAGGCCTTGTCAGCAGCGAGGCTCGTTCACCCCAACATCGTGCAGGTATTCGACTTCGGCTTCGACGATCGCCAGCATCAGCATTTCATCGTGATGGAGCACGTGCCCGGCTATTCGTGCGCCGAGTTGCTGCGCGATCGCGGGCGTCTCGACGTCGAGCAGGCGGTCGAGGTCGTCGGTCAGGGCTGCCGTGGCCTGGACTACGCCCATCGCAACGGGGTAGTGCACCGGGACGTCAAGCCGGGCAACCTGCTGGTGTCGGAGGCCGAGGTGGTCAAGCTGGCGGACTTCGGGATCGCCCGGGCCACCGATCAGTCGAGCATCACGCAGGTGGGCTCCGTGCTCGGCACCGCAGCCTACCTGGCTCCGGAGCAGGCCCGGGGCGAGGAAGCCGGTCCGCTGGCCGATCTGTACTCACTCGGGGTGGTGACCTACCAGCTCCTGTCAGGACGGCTCCCCTACGAAGCCACGTCGTTGTCGGAGCTAGCGCTCAAACAGCAGCGGGAGGCTCCGCCGCCGCTTGACCACTTGAATCCGGACATCCCCCCCGCGCTGTCCCGCGCCGTCGCGCAGGCCCTGGCGCTGGACAAGGTGCAGCGGCCGCGCGACGCGATGGTGTTCGCGGAGGCGCTACGGGCCGGGTTGCACGGGATCACCCGACCGCCCGCGGACGCGGCGACCTCCCAGCTGGGCACGAAGGCCGCGACCAGGGTCCTGGGTCGCCGAGGCGAGCCGACTGCAGCCACGAGGGTGGCGCGTCAGGAGCCTCCCGTGCAGGAACGGGGTTCCGCCCGAGTGCCGCCGCGCGCGGCATCGGCACCGCCCGTTCAGCAGCCTAGTCGAGTCCAGCGCGCCGATGAGTACGTGGTGCCTCCGCCGCGCCGGCGCGGCCGACGCGCGGCTCGGCGCTTGACGATGTTCTTGTTGCTGCTGGCGGTCTTTGCGGCGGCGGTGATCATCGCCGTGGTGATCGCCACCGGCACCAGCTCGACGGCGGTTCACTTCCGCAACGACGTGCAGGGCGTGCTGAACCAGCTTCAGCAGCTGGTCCACCAGTACACGAAGTAGTTCCAGGCAGCGCCCCCGCCGCCTGGAACTACTGGGTGTGCCCCTTAGGCCCCCAACCAGCCGAAACGGTATGGTGGCGACGTCTTCGCAAGTTGAGACATTCGTCACAACCAAGGATCTAGGCGCTCGTGCTGGCCGGGCGCGTGAAGCTCGTCGCCCGCGGGGTGGGCGAACGGACGGTGGTGCTCGCGATCCGCGGCCCAGGAGAGCTCGTTGGTGAGATGGCGGCGCTCGGCGGCACGCGGCGCAGCGCGACGGCGATCGCGGACGAGGATGTCGAGCTCGGGCTCCTGTCGGGAGAGGATTTCAGGGGCTACCTGCGAGATCACCCGGATGCGGCGCTGGTTCTCCTTCGCACCCTGGTGGGCAGGATGACCGAGGCCACCCGGGGGCTCGTGGAGCTTGCGACTCAGGACAGCGTGGGCCGCGTGGCGCGGCGCCTGATCGAGCTCGGGGCAAACCACGGCGGCGCCCGCACCGGCCCCTACGAGCTCGAGCTGACCCAAGACGAGCTCGCCAGCTGGACCGGCGCCACCCGCGAGACGGTCTCCCGGGCCCTGCGGCTGATGCGCCAGCTGGGCTGGGTGTCCACAGGCCACCGGACGATCACCGTGCTCGATCCGGCGGCCGTACGGGAGCGCGGCGGCGAAGGCGGATCCAGCGGCCAAACCTAGGCGGCCGAGTCCTGAGGAGCGGCTCCGGCCCGCAGGGCCGCGGCCACCTCCGCGAGTCGCCCGGCCTCGATGCCAGCCCGCAAGTCGCCCATCAGCCGGGCCACGAAGCTCAAGTTGTGGATCGTCAGCAGCCGGACGGCGGTCAACTCGTGCGCCCGAAGCAGGTAATGCAGGTAGGCGCGGGAGTACCCGCGCGCGCAAGCGGGACACGGACAGCCCTCGAGGATCGGCTCGCGACTGTGGCTCCACCTGCCCTTGAACAGGTCAACCCGCCACCGGGCTTGGGGCTCTGGCACCAAGGCCACGCCGTGTCGTCCCAGCCTCGTCGGGACCGCACAGTCGAACGTATCGACCCCCAGCTCGACGCACGCGATCAGATCGTCGATCTCTCCGATTCCCAGCAGGTGACGCGGCCGCGACGGCGCCTGCCGCTCGAGCTCCCCCGTCGCCCAGGAGACGACTTCGTGCATCTGGGACTTGTCGCGGCCGAGGGAGCCACCGATCGCGATCCCGTCGCAGCGGCTGGCGGCGACGGCCTGGGCTGACTCGCGGCGTAGGTCTTGCTCGACCCCTCCTTGGACGATTCCATACACCGCCTGCTGCTTCGGCCCGTGCTCTTCATGCCAGCGAAGGCAACGAGACAGCCAGCGATGGGTGCGGGCCGTCGAGCGCTCGGTGTATTCGCGGGTGACGTGAAACGGAGTGCACTCGTCGAAGGTGAGCGCGATGTCGGACCCCAGCGCGGCCTGCACCGCCATCGATCCCTCCGGCCCGAGGAACCGCTCACGGCCGTCGACATAGGAGCGGAACCTCACGCCGTCCTCGTCGATCGACAGGATCCTGCCCTCCTCTTCTCGCCGCCGCCCTCGGCCCTTGATCTCGTCAGCCACCGCGCCGTGGCCCATCGAGAACACCTGAAAGCCGCCGGAGTCGGTGATGATCGGCCCGGACCAGCGCATCAGCTCGTGCAGACCCCCCAGCTCCTGCACCAGCTCGGCCCCCGGCGCCAGCATCAAGTGGAACGTATTGGCCAGTATCAGCTCGTAGCCGAGGCCCGCCACCTCCTGCGCGTCTAGCCCCTTGACCGCCCCGCGCGTCGCCAGAGGCACGAATGCCGGCGTGCGAACCCGCCCGTGGGCGAGCTTCAGCGTGCCGGCGCGTCCCAGCGAATTGGCACATTGGGCTCGGACCGTGAACATCAGCCGACCAGCGGAGGGTCCAGCCCAGTGGTCCCACGGGCGGCGGTGGTGGTGGAAACACCTTCGCTGGGCAGGGCTCTCAAAACATAGTCAAACGTAAGGGGCGAGACCATTCGTCTCGCCCCTTTCAGCAGCGTGCCCCGCGACGCGATGAACACGGCTGGGACCGCATTGGCGGCTTATCTTAGGAGTCGGAACCGGTCTCGGTGCCCTCGATGGCCTTCTCCTGCCCCCCGACGCTGATCGCGACCTTCCGCGGCTTGCGCTCCTCAGGCTTCGGGATCCGGACCTCGAGCACGCCGCGATCGAAGCCGGCTTTGATCCCTTCGGGATCCACTCCCTCGGGCAGCGTCAGCGATCGTGAGAAGGAGCCGGACGCGCGCTCGACCCGGTAGTAGCCCTCCTTGCGCTCCCCGTGCTCGCTCTTGCGCTCACCGGAGACCGTCAGGACGTTGTCCTCGAGCTCGATGTTCACGTCGCCTTCGGAGAGTCCCGGGAGGTCGGCCCGCAGGACAAAGTCCTCGTCGGTCTCGACCAGATCCATCGCCGGAATCCAACGCCGCAGCGCGCCTCCGCCGTCGCCCGGCGCCGGCGCGTCAAAGAGCGTGTTAAAGAGCCGGTTCATCTCGCTCTGAAGCGTGTTCAACTCCCGTACCGGCTCCCAGCGGATAAGTGCCATGTCAAACCTCCTTCTGTCACCAACTTGGTACAACAAGGAGTATAAAATCTAAGTCGAGACCTGTCAAGTATTCGGGCCCCTGTCAAACGACGATGGACCGCCCTGTCATCTGCTGCGGGCGCTCTATTCCGAGGGCTTCCAGCACGGTCGGGGCGACGTCCGCGAGCACCCCCTCTCCTCGCAGAGCGAGCCCCGCCACGGTCACGATCAGCGGCACCGCGTTGAGCGAATGGGCCGTGTTCGGGCGGCCGTCAGGCTCGAGCATGTGGTCGGCGTTGCCGTGGTCGGCGGTGATGACGCAGGCGCCGCCGGAAGCGTGAACGGCATCGACAACCTGGCCCAAGCACCTGTCGACGGTCTCGATGGCCTTCACCGCAGCGGGAATGACGCCGGTGTGGCCGACCATGTCCGGATTGGCGAAGTTGATGATCCCGAAGCCCGGAGAATCGTCCCGCCA
Organism: Actinomycetota bacterium; assembly: GCA_005883415.1. Classification (GTDB taxonomy): domain Bacteria; phylum Actinomycetota; class Thermoleophilia; order Solirubrobacterales; family Solirubrobacteraceae; genus Palsa-465. The sequence goes on from VAWT01000276.1 coordinate 12,220, forward strand.
GGCCCGGTCGAACGCCTCCGCTGCCTGGCGAGCGCTCATCTCCGGCTTGTGGTCGTAAGTGGGGACGTCCCGTGGCGAGGGCACCAGCTCCCGTCTCTCCCCGGCCTGGGGCTCCTCGTCGCCGCCTCCGAAGAAGTACGTCACGTGCGGATACTTCTCGGTTTCCGCTACGTGCAGCTGTCGGACCCCGCGGGCGGCGAGCACCGCCGGCAAAGTGGTTGCCGGGCGCTCGGGCGGGAATGCGACCGGGTACGGCCAGCCCTCCTCGTACTCGGTCATCGTCGCGTATCGCCGGATGGGTGGCGCGTCGCCGCGATCGATGCAGTCGAAGCCCGGCTCGGCGACCGCGCGGGTCAGCTCGCGCATGCGGTCCGGCCGGAAGTTGAAAGCCACCACTGAGTCGCCCGGCCGGATCCTGCCCTCCTCCCCCACCAGCACCGGCTCTATGAACTCGTCGGTCTCATCCCTTTCGTACGCCTCGCGGGCCGCGGCCTCGGCCGAACCCGCCCGGTGCTCGGCACGGCCGTGCACGAGCAGGTCGTAGGCCCGCTGGACCCGCTCCCACCGCCGATCGCGGTCCATCGCGTAATAGCGCCCGACGACGGAACCGGTCCGCCCGGATCCCGCCGCCTCCATCCACCGCTCCACCTCTGCCAGAAAGCCTGCCCCAGACGTCGGCGGCGTGTCGCGTCCGTCTGTGAAAGCGTGCAAGACGAGGTCTGGAACCTCCAGCGCGGCGCTCAGCTCGATCAAGGCCCGCAGATGGCCGAAGCCCGAGTGGACGCCGCCGTCGGACACCAGCCCGATCAGGTGGACGCGCTCGGATCCCGAGAACGCCTCTCGGAGCACCGCGTTGGCGGGCAGCTCACCGCGCTCCACGGCCTCGTCGATTCGCGTGAGATCCTGTATCAGGATCGATCCGGCTCCAAGGTTCAGATGGCCGACCTCGGAGTTGCCCATCTGGCCCTCCGGGAGTCCCACAGCCCGGCCGCAAGCTCGTAAAGAGGTGTGTGGATAGGTCGACCACAACTCGTCGAACGTGGGCGTGTGCGCCAGCGAGACGGCGTTGCCGGGCCCAGGCGGAGCGAGCCCCCACCCGTCGAGTATGACCAGGGCGGCCGCGGGTAATGGCAGCGCCTTCGGCCCGGGCCGCATCAGCGAACGGAAGCGACGATGGCGGCGAACGAGTCGGGGTCGAGGCTGGCGCCCCCCACCAGCGCCCCATCCACTTCCGGTTGCGAAAGCAGCTCGCCGCAGTTGTCGGGCTTCACGCTCCCTCCGTAGAGCACCCGCGTGCGCCCAGCTTGATCCGCGTCCCGATCGCCGACCAGCGCCCGGACGAAGGCCATCGCGTCCTGGGCCTGCTCGGGCGCAGCGACGCGTCCCGTGCCGATGGCCCAGATCGGTTCATAGGCGATGACCACTTGGTCCAGGCGTTCCGTCTCCACTCGCATCAGGTCCTCCTGCACCTGATGGCGAAGCTTGCGTTGCGTTTCGCCGCGGTCTCGTTCCTCCTCGGTCTCGCCCACGCAGAGGATCGGCACCAGTCCGGCGTCCAGGGCCGCCGGCACCTTCAAAGCAAGGGCCCTGTCGGTCTCGCCAAAGTACTCGCGGCGCTCAGAGTGGCCGAGGATCACCCCCTGCACGCCCGCCTCGAGCAGCATCGGAGCCGCCACCTCGCCGGTGA
>VAWT01000277.1 GCA_005883415.1 Actinomycetota bacterium
ACGTGGTCGAAGAAGCCCCCGTTCTCGTCATGGGTGATGAACAGTGCGGTCTTGGACCAGACCGAGGGATTGGACACGAGCGTATTCAGGACGTCGGCCGCCACCGACTCTCCGTAGATCGACGGCGCCGGCGGATGCTCGGAGTCGATTAGGTTCGCCAGGACCCACGAGACCTGGGGCAGGGTGCCGGCCGCCACGTCGGCGTGGAACTGCGCCGGGTAGGTGGGCGCCAGCGCGTTTGCGTTCAGCACAGGGCTGGTCTGGTACTGCTTGAAGTACGGCAGCACGTTGTCGCCGTAGTTGCCGTCGGGGTTGCCGTAGACCTTCCAGCTGATACCGCGCGCCTGGAGCTGCTCGGGATACGTCGTCCAACTGAGCGTGCCGAAACGCTCGACCCGCGTCGAGCTGGTCGAAAGGATGGGTCCACCCTGGGTGCCGGCCGGGTCGAGCCAGGCCGACATCGAATACAGCCGGTTCGGGTCGGTGGGGCCGATCACCGAGCAGAAGTAGTGATCGCAGATCGTGAACGCGTCCGCCAGCGCGTAGTAGAAGGAGAGGTCCTTGCGGGTGTAGTAGCCCATCGTCAGCGGTCCGTTCGCGCTGCCGTCGGCGGCCAGGTGCCCGGTGACGAAGCCGTCGAGCTTGCCCGAGTCCCAGTAGGTGTGCTGAGGGCCCCAGCTGTGGTTGATGTCGTTCGTGCACTCGCCGTTTTTGAACGAGTCGAAGTGGAACGGATAGAGGTGATCGCCGTCGAAACCGCCCGGGTAGCCGGGCTGGGCGAAGATGCTCAGCCCGCTGCCGTCGCTCAGCGGCAGCACGCTTGCGTCGGCAAATCCCGTCACGCCGAAGTGGGAGCCGAAGTAATGGTCGAATGAGCGGTTCTCCTGGATCAGGATCACGACGTGCTGGATGTCCTTGAGGCTGCCGCAATTGGGTGGGTTTGCCAACGCCCGCGAGATCAGCGGTCCCCAGGCCATTGCGGAAGCGCCGGCGGCGGCGCCCACTTGTAGCGCCTGGCGGCGTGTCAGTCCCTCGCCCATCTTCTTCCTCCCTATAGCTCCGATCGGGGCACGAGCGTCCGCGATTGGCGGAAATCTAGACCGCGATTGGCGGAAACCCTACACCTACAATCAGGACGGTGCTGACCGAACGGCAAGAGCTCGTGCTGCGCAAGGTCGTCGAGGAGTACCTGGCGGCCGGTGCGCCCGTGGGTTCGAAGGCCCTCTCAGCCGCGACGGATATCGAGTGGGGGCCGTCGACGGTTCGCCATGAGCTGGCTTCGCTCGAAGAGCTGGGCCTGCTGGCGCATCCTCACACGTCCGCCGGGCGTGTGCCGACCGAATCGGGCTACCGCTACTTCGTCGACCGCCTGCTGCGCGAGGACGACGGGGGGCCGTCGCTGTCACTGTCCCTTGTGCGCCGTGAGCTGGCCGATGCCATGCGGGTGACGACGGAGACGCTGTCCCAGGTCACGAACCTGCTGGCGATCGTCACCGCCCCCCCGATCGAGACTTCCACGATCAAACACGTCGAGGTGCTGGTCCTCCAGCCGCAGGTGCTGATGGTGGTGGTGATCACCTCCACGGGCGGCGTGACCAAGCGGATGTTCACGTTCCCGGAGCCGGTTGACCAAGGGCTGGCGCACTGGGCGTCCAGCTACCTGAACGAGCGCCTGGTCGGCCTGGGGCTCGGGGCGCGGATGATCCACCAGCGGCTCCATGACCCGTCGCTCTCAAACGTCGAGACGGCCTTCCTGGAGTCGATCGCGCCGGTGTTCCTGGACCTCGAGGAATCCGCACAGGAGACGCTCTACATCGAAGGAGCGGCGCGACTGCTGCAGCTAGACCGCGTCGCCGATGTGACCGAGCTCCAGCAGCTGATGGACATGCTGGAGCGGCGAGTGACGCTGCTGGGCGTAATGCGCATCGCACTCGCAGAGCGCGGCGTGCTGGTCCGGATCGGAGCTGAGAACGACGCCCCGGCACTCCACTCGCTGGCGCTTGTCGCCGCCAGCTATGGCCTTCCCCAGCGAAGCCTGGGGGCCGTATCGGTCATCGGTCCGCTGCGAATGGACTACCGTCGCGCCATTCGCTCGGTACGCGACGCCGCCGCGCAGCTGTCCAGCTTCGTAACCGAGGTGTACGACGAGAGATGAGCGCTTCGCAGATGCCACGCGACTACTACGAGGTGCTCGGTGTCGACCGCGAAGCTTCGGAAGCTGAGATCAAGAAGGCGTTCCGGCGGCTGGCCCGCGAGTTGCACCCCGATGTAAACAGCCACGATCCGAAGGCCGAGGAGAAGTTCAAGCAGGCCGCCGAGGCCTATGAGGTGCTGTCCGATACCGAGCGCCGCGCGACCTACGATCGCTACGGCCACGAAGGGTTGCGCAGCGGCGGATGGGCCCCGAACTTCGAGGGCTTCGGCTCCGTGGCTGACATCTTCGAGGCGTTCTTCGGCAGCGGCGGCGGCGGACCGTTTGGGGACATCTTCGGCGGCACCACCGGCGCCCGTTCATACGGGCGCGTCCAGGGCGGAGACGTCGCCGTGAGCGTGGAGATCGATCTCGTCGATGCCGCCCGCGGCGCTTCGGTGCCCGTTGCGTATGAATCGATCGCGCTCTGTGAGCACTGTCATGGCAACGGCGCCGAGCCGGGCACCCCGATCGAGACCTGCCCACGCTGCGGGGGCGCGGGGCAGCTGCGGGCAGTGACGCGCACGCCGTTCGGACAGATGATGCGCAGCACCGTGTGCGACAGATGTGAGGGCGAGGGACGGGTTCCCAAGCAGCCCTGCCGGGTGTGCCGCGGGCGAGGGCGCAAGGTGGAGCGGGTCAAGATCTCGGTTGACGTTCCAGCCGGGATCGCGGACGGGCAGCGGATCCGGATTGCGGGACGCGGCCACGCTGGCGAGCGAGGCGGTCCTACGGGCGATCTCTATGTCCAGATCCGGGTGCGTGAGGATCACCGCTTCGTCCGCGACGGCGATGACCTGATCACGGCGGTTGATGTCGCGGCACCGCTGGCTGCGCTCGGTACCACGGTCGAGGTGCCAACGGTCGACGGAGCGGTGGAGCTCGAGGTCCCTGCGGGGACCCAGCCTCATGAGATGCTGATCGTGCGGGGCAAGGGAATGCCCGGGCTGCGCAGGCGGCGAACCGGCGACCTGCGCGTGGTCGTGAATGTGGTCATCCCCCGCCACCTGAGCCGCGATCAGCGGGAGCTGATCGAACAACTGGCGGAGACGATGACCGATCACAATCTGCGCACGGATGAGGGCGTGTTCGGGAAGCTCCGGCGCGCGCTCGGCGGCTGAACGTCTGAGGTTGAGCGGGGCACCGACCCGCCCAGGCGGGGCCAGATGATCCGGCTGGCGATCCGCGTTCGTCGCGAGCAGTCCGAGCTGGTGCTCGCCGAGCTGCTGCAACTCGCGCCCGGCGGACTGGAGGAGGTCGACGGGGGGGAGGAGGTCGAGTATGCCCTCTACGGGCCGCCGGGCGAGCTGCCTGCACTTCCCGCGCTCCGTGCCGCGGCCGGCGACTCGCTGGTCGAGGTCTCGACCGAGGAGATCCCGGACAACTGGGCCGACCGCTGGCGCGAGTTCCACAAGCCGCTCGTCCTCGACGGCAAGCTGACAATCAGGCCGCCCTGGGAGCCACGAGGGAAGACACCAATCGATCTGGTCGTAGATCCCGGCCGGGCATTTGGCACTGGCGCGCACGCCACGACTCGGATGTGCCTGGAGCTGATGCTGTCGCGGCCCGCACGGGGCCCGTTTGTCGATCTTGGCTGCGGATCCGGCGTACTCGCGATCGCGGCGGCCCGACTCGGCTACCAGCCCGTGCTGGCGGTCGACAACGACCCCGCGGCAATCGAGGCTACGCATGCCAACGCCGCCACAAACGCGGTCGAGCTGGAGGTGCGGCGCGTCGATCTGCGAACCGACTCCGTGCCGCTCGCCCCCACGGTCGTGGCCAATCTCGTCACTGCCCTGCTGGTTCAACGCGCTACGTCGCTGTCCCCTGGAGCGGAGCGGGTGATCGCCAGCGGGATCCTGGCCGAGGAAGCCGAGCGAGTCGTGGCCGCATTCGCGGCGGCCCGCCTTCGGGAGCACGCCAGGTGCGTAGACGGCGACTGGGTGGCGTTGCTGTTCGAAACCGGGTAGGCGCGCGGACGTCGCCGCCGCGCGCACATCTGGACAACCCCGAGCGCGTGATATTGGCCGCGTGGCCCATGACGTCCGAGCTGGGCTGCTGCATCCTTGCCCCACGCTGCGAACCGAGCAGAGAAGAAGGAGGTGACTCTGGTGGTTCCCAACCCGCTCGCGATCGGCGTGACTCTTGGTGGCCTGCTCCTCGACGTGGTGGCGCCGCGACCAAAGCCTCGGGCTGGCGTTGTCGTTCCAGTCCTCTCTCCGCTGGGGCTGCCCGGCCGTCCCGAGGACACCGCGGTTCGTCGAGCGATCAGATAGGGGAACGCGATCGCGGGCGGGTCGGGCGTGGCGGCGGCACGATCTGGTACACTGACGTACCGTGAGCACGGTCACCGCGCCCGCACCTACCTCCGAGATCATCGAGCGTCAGGCCCCACCGTCTCCGGCGGGGCCTGTCGGCCCCGATCGGGAGATCCGCCTTCCTCCGGCGCGACCGCGGCCACGCCTGCTGCAGACCGTCGAGTTCGGCCTGCGCCCATTTCTGTCCAGCCTGCGCGCCCGAGCAGAGCACGGAGACGTGTGGATGGTGCAGCTACTGAGCCAGCAGGAGCTGTTCGTCATCACCAGCCATCCGGATCACGTCGAGTCGCTGTTCAAGGCCAAGCCGCGGGACGCCCCATCGCTGACAGGAGAGTCCCCGCTGCGGCCAATTCTCGGCCCGAACTCGGTCCTGACGACGGTGGGCGAGCAACACATGCGTCAGCGCAAGCTGCTGCTGCCCGCATTCCACGGCGATGCGGTCCAGCGGTACATCGAGATGATCGAGAGGGTCGCCGAGCGGGAGATCGACCGCTGGCCGATCGGCAAGCCGTTTGCGCTCGCCCCGCGCATGCAGGCCGTGACCTTGGACGTGATCATGAGCGGCGTCTTTGGCATCGAGGGCAGACCGGCGCCCGGCACGGTCGAGCATCGGATCCGCCAGACATTCAGACGGCTGTTGCTGGCCTCTACCAACCTGCTGTTCGAGCTGGTGGAGCTGCAGCAGCTGGGTCGGCCGGAGCCACATGGGCCGTTGAAGTGGATGATCGACCTGCTCGACCGCCACCTCTATCCGGCCATTCGCGAGCGTCGGGCGCAGGGAGTGAAGCCCGGCGCGCACGACGTCCTGTCGATGCTGCTGGAGGCGCGCGACGAAGATGGAAACCAGCTCACCGACGAGGAGCTGCGCGACCAGGTGGTGTCGCTCGTGCTCGCGGGGCACGAGACGACCGCAAATTCATTAGCGTGGACCTTCGAGCGCCTGCTGCGCTTCCCGGCGGCGTACGACAGCCTGCGCGAGCTCGTACGGTCGGACCGGGAGGAGGCCGAGAGCTACGTCGAGGCCACGATCTACGAGGGCATGCGGGTCCGGCCTGTGATCCCAATGGTCGTGCGCATGGTCAAGCGACCATGGCAGCTCGGCCAATACGTGGTGCCCGCGGACACGCCGGTCGGCGTCAGCATCGTCGCGCTTCACCATAGGGAGGACGTCTATCCAGATCCACACGCTTTCCGGCCGGAGCGTTTCGTCGAGCAGAAGCCCGGGACCTACACGTGGATCCCGTTCGGGGGCGGCATCCGCCGCTGCCTGGGCGCCTCCTTGGCGATGGCCGAGCAGCGCGTGGTGCTACGCGAAATCGCGAAGCGCGTCGACCTCCGCGCCCCACGCCCGGCGCCCGAGCGGACCCGCCAGCGAAACGTCACGATGATCCCGGCCCGGGGCGGCCGAGTCGTGGTCGAGCGCAAGCACTAGCCGCTCCACCGGCTACGGTTCTGCCGTGGCTACCGAGCAAACAACGCCCGCCGTGATCCCCGAGGGCGTGCGGCACCGGGAGCGGCTGATCGCGGCGATGGCCGCATCGATCGAGGAGAAGGGATATCGGCAGACGACAGTGGCCGACGTCGTCCGGATCGCCCGCACTTCGCGGCGCAGCTTCTACGAGCACTTCGAGGATCGGGAGGCGTGCTTCCTGGCCCTGTTCGACGCCACCAACGACGCCACGATGGAGCAGATCGCGGCTGCGGTGCGCCCCGACCGGCCGCCGGAGGAGCAGGTTGATCAGGCCCTCGGCGCGTACATCGACAGCGTCATTGCCCATCCAGCGCTGTACAGGAGCTTCGTCCGCGAGCTTCCGGCGCTGGGGCAGGCCGGCGCGGATCGCCAGCTGGCCGTGATCGAGCGCTTCGCCGAGCTGCTCGTCCGGCTGGTGGAGTCCGGACGACGCGAGCAACCCGAGATCATGGCCCGGCCGCTGACGATGGATACGGCGATCATGATCGTCGGCGGGCTGCGCGAGCTAGCGGTGATCTCGCTTCAGCAGGGGCGCGATGTACGAGATCTACGCGACACGGCCGGCGAGCCGATCAAGGCCATCCTGCGGGCTACGCTGCTCGAGCCCTAAGGGCGCTACCGTGCGCCCGGCGTGAGCACGTTCGCGGTCAAGTTCCTCGGCTGCAAGGTCTCGCAGGCGGATGCGATGCAGGCCCGGCGTGCGCTGTTGGCCGCCGGACACCTCGAGGTCCCGGAGTCCGACGCCGAGCTTCACGTCATCAACACCTGCTGTATCACGCGCGAAGCCGAGGGAAAGTCACGCCAGTCGGTCTCCAGATCGGTGCGCACAGCACGGGAGGTGTACGTCTCCGGCTGTGCGGTCAATCTGAACGCCGCCCAATTCGCCGAGCTCGACTCGCGCGTACGCACGTTTACGGGAACGGCCGACGACGTGTCGGCGGCGATGGGTGGCTGCGTGGATCTGGAGCACGACGTCTCCTCGCGCCAGACCGCCGAGCAGGCTACGCGCACGCGCGGCTTCGTCAAGGTCCAGGACGGCTGCGACTGCCACTGCGCCTACTGCATCATCCCCACGGTCAGGGGCGGTGCCCGCTCCCGACCCGCCCGGGCCGTGCTGGACGAGGTGCGCCGGCGCGTAGGGCAGGGGCAGCCCGAGACGGTGATGACTGGCATCAGCGTCGGCGACTACCGCGACCCCGAGCGAGGCCTGGAGCTGGGCGAGCTGATGATGGAGGTTGCCCAGGTCCCGGGCGTCGAGCGGGTGCGGCTTTCAAGCGTCGAGGTGATTCACGTAAAGGACTCGCTTCTCACCGCGCTCGCCACCGAGGACAAGATCTGCCCGCATCTGCACGTCCCGATGCAATCGGGCGATGACGAGGTGCTGCAGGCGATGGGAAGGCACTACAACGCAGCCGAATATCTGGAGCGGATCGAGCAGCTGCGCGCGGCGGTCCCGCATGTGAACGTGACGACCGACGTGATCGTCGGCTTCCCGACGGAGTCTCGGGAGGCCTTCCGGCGCACGCTCGGGTTGATCGACGCCGCTGAGATCACCCGGGTGCACGCCTTCTCTTATTCGCCGAGGCCCGGAACCGCTGCCGACGCGCTCGGCGATCAGGTGCCGGCCGAGGAGAAGAAGCTCCGGTCCCGCGAGCTGCGGGGCCACGCGGAGGTCCGCTCCCGCCACCACCGCGCAGCCAGGCTCGGTGGCGTGGAGCAGGTACTGGTCGACAAAGTCGCCGACACGCAATGCACCGGCTATACAGCGGACTACACGCGCTGCTATCTGCCCCCCGCGGCAGCCCGCCGGGGCGAGCTGGTCGGTGTGCGCTGCGAGGAGCTGCACGCTGATGGGATCAGGTGCGCGCTCTATCCTGAGCTTCAGTGAGCATCACCGAGCAGGTGCGAACGGATATCAACGGCGCGATGAAGGCCCGCGACCCAGAGCGGGTCGGTGCGCTGCGGATGGTCCTGTCCGAGCTCCAGAAGGCGGCCAAGGAGGGCGGCGACGAGCTGGCCGTGCTGCGCCGGGAACGCAAGCGCCGCCTGGAGGCGGCGGAGCAGTTTCGCCAGGGCGGTCGCCCCGAGCTCGCCGAGCGCGAGGAGTCAGAGGCAGAGCTGATCACGGCCTATCTCCCTGTGGAGCTCGACGATTCCGAGCTGGACGCGATCGTCAATGCCGCGATCGCGGAGACGGGCGCGACCAGCCCAAAAGACATGGGCTCGGTCATGAAGACTGTGATGGCGAAGGCTGAAGGGCGAGCCGACGGTAAGCGAGCGTCCGCGCGGGACAAATGACGATGTCGCCGAGCTCTCGCGGTCCGGGCGCCGGACCGTCCTCGTCGACGCCGAACGACAGCACGTCCGTCGGCTCGTCGAGCTGCCGATGATCGCGGTTCAGCGCGCGGATTCGTTCCTCGTTGACGAACTCGATCGCGACGTGGCCGTCGTTGATCCCAGCCGACGCGAGGGCCAGTGTGCACAGCTGCTGCAGGTGGGACGCGGGAGAACCATCGGCTCCCAGCGCGTCTGTGCCGATGACCTCGACCTCGACGCTCACGCGCGCTTTCGCGGCCGAAGCTCAGGCGCCAGCCGCTGAGCGTGCTCGTTGTAGGCCGCGACGATCCGCTGCACGAGCTTGTGGCGGACAACGTCCTCCTCGCCGAAGCGGATGAACTCGATTCCGTCGACGTCTTGGAGCACGTCGCTCACCATGACTAGACCGGAGACCTGGTCTGACGGGAGGTCAATCTGGGTGATGTCCCCGGTGACCACCATCTTGGAGTTGAACCCCAGCCGGGTTAGGAACATCTTCATTTGCTCCGGAGAGGTGTTCTGGGCCTCGTCCAGGATGATGAAAGAGTCGTTAAGGGACCGGCCCCGCATAAATGCCAGCGGCGCCACCTCGATCACCCCACGCTCCAGATGCTGTGAGACGCGATCTGGCTCGAGCATGTCGTGCAGGGCGTCGAACAGCGGCCGGAGATAGGGGTCGACCTTGGCCATCAGGTCGCCCGGCAGGAATCCGAGCCGCTCGCCGGCCTCGACCGCCGGACGGGTGAGGATGATCCTGTTCACCTCCCGCCGGCTGAGCGCGGCGGCGGCCAGCGCGACCGCGAGGAACGTCTTACCCGTGCCAGCGGGGCCGATTCCGAACGTGATCGTGTTGTTGCGGATCGAGTCCACGTAGCGCTTCTGGTTGACGGTCTTGGGCGCGACCTTGGTCGTTCGGTGACGCCAGACGACGTCTTCAAGGATCCGGGCAGGCGACTCGTGTTGGTCGAGTGCCCCCTTGACGGCCTCAATGGTGCCCGGGCCGATCGCGTGTCCCTGCGCGATCAGCTCCGCTAGCTCGCGCACTACGAGAGCAGCGCTGTCGACGGCATCCGAATCGCCATCGAGCGTCAGCACGTTGCCGCGCAGGTAGATGTCGCAATCCAGGTGGCCTTCCAGGGAACGCAGCACTGCATCCT
>VAWT01000030.1 GCA_005883415.1 Actinomycetota bacterium
CCACTTCGTGGTTCAGGAGTTACTCAATGGCGCCGAAACCGTGGCATCCCACGGTCGTAACCTGCAGCGCCGAGCCGCAGGATTGACATGCGGCGAACGCTGCGACGATAATCGCTTTGGGCATAGCCGGAGCGTGGTGCGTACAGATCCGAGTAGTTCAGCGAGCACGACCTTATGAAACTCGCAGAGACCAGCACGACGAACCTCGTGGTTCTGGTGCTCGGTGTAGCGCTGGTGGTCTTCTTTGCGGGCGTCAGCGCGGTCCTCGCGGTCACCGGCTCAGCTCCCACCGCAATGTGGGCTGCCGGCGCCGCGATCAGCGGCGCCCTGGTCGGATTGCTGGTCCCCCCGCCAGGGCGTCAGGCGGCAGCACAGCTCGGCGCGACGACCACGATTCGAGAGCTGGGGGATGGTGCCGTGCGAGCTGCACAGCAAGCGGCGCAGAAGGAGGGCGTCGACACGGAGGCGGGGCAGCAGGCCGTGCAACGACTGCAGGACCTGACAGGAAGGCTCCGAACGGCCGGCTTCGCCCAAGCGGCACATGTAGACCCAGCGAAGGCGCCGGAGGTCGCTGCCACGAACACAGTCGACACGTTGGAAGCGCTGAAGACCAGCGCACCTCCGGGATCTACGGAAGCAGTGGTGTACGGCGCGGCGGCGGACGTGGCAAATCAGAACAAAGGAGCCGCGCAAGACCAGGGGAAAGGCGCTGTTGACGCCGCTGGTGGGACCTCGAAGCTGACTGGAATCGTGTGGATGCTGTTGGGTCTGTTTTGCGGTCTCCTTGCCATAGGAATCGGCATGTCCTTCATTCCGTCTGAGGGAGACCAGCTGATCAGAGAAGCTGGCAAGACGGTCCTCGCCCTGGCATCGTCCGCCGGCGGGGCCCTAATTGGAGTACTCGCTCCGAAGCCGAGCGCCGGGTAGTCGAACAACTAGTCGACGGTGTGATGGGCGCTCGGGGCGGATCCGCTAGATCAGGTGAAGTGAGCCTGGTCGGCGGCGTAGTAGGGGCCCTCGACTGCGTTTATGACGCCGATCCTTAGCTCATGGCCGTTGGAGCGCTTCCAACTGCAGAACGTGTGTCCGAGGGCGCCAATCCGGCGCCGCGAGATAGCCATTGACTAGATGGATCCAGGTCTGCGGTCCGACGATCCCGTCAACGGACAGGCCGAGCAGCGTCTGGAACGCCCGCACGGCGTCCTTGGTGATCGGGCCGAAGATGCCGTCGACGGCGATATGGGCGCCATCACCCCGGCCGTGGATCTGACTCTGTACGGCGCGAACGGCATCACCGTTACTTCCCTGCTGCACCTGGATGATCAGCTGGGGCCAGGTCTGCGGTCCGACGATCCCGTCGACGCCTAGCCCGCGCGAGGACTGAAAGGCCTCCACGGCGCTCTTCGTCAGCGGCCCGAAGATACCGTCCACCCCCGTGGCGTGCCCCTGCGCGGTGACGAGGTACTGGACGGTCTTGACGTCCTCGCCCGTTGATCCTTGCTGCTCCAGTGGCCACGTAAGCGCCATCTGACCTTCCCCTTTTTTTGCTTCTGAACTGAACGCGAACACAACAGTAAATGCGTCCTGGCAGCATTTGTTGTGACATTTACACAACGGCACGTCGCGGGAATCGAAATCCGCTTCCGCTATGAGGTCCCGCCCGCCGAGCACGCCGGAGGGCTAACGCAGCGCCCCGGACTTCCCGCCATCACCCCGCAGCGGGATAGGCCCCCACGGTGTGCGACTGGTCGAGGGTGATCTGGCAGGTGGCGCTTCCTCCGGGCTGCGGGGAGGTGGAGGTGTTGGGCGGTGGGATTGCTGTGGAGGTCGATGGCGGCGCCGCTCCGCCCGTGTCCGTAGTCGAGGTTCCGTCCCCGCCCTGCGGGGTATCTGGTGACAGCAGCGCGACAGACTCCTTTGTACCCAATGAGCCGCTTCGTTGAGGCTGAGCGCAGCCTGGAGCACCGAACCAGAACGCCCGGGTGCTGGCTGTCAGCGTGACCGTCGTCTGAGCAGGCAAGGTGGCCGAGCAGGTGCTTTCAGGCGCGCAGTTGATGGACCCTTTGTCGCTCGTTATGGTCAGGTCCCGGGGGCGCACCGTGAGCGTGACCGCCGGATTGAAGGTCGATTGCAAACAGCGCCCGTGTCCGGGGTCGATGGCGACCGAGCCCCTCCCGGACACCGAGACGGACAGGGTCTTCGTTCCCAGCGCACCGCCGCCCGGGTTCGTGCCCGACTGGTTCGCGGTGCCCCGCTGATTTGACGGGCTGCCGGAGCGGGACTGGTTCGAGATCTTGCTGGCAGGCGACCCCGCGCTCTGGCTTGGGTGACCGCTTTGTCCCACGGTCGCAGCGGCCACGACACCTCCGGTGATCACCGCGAGCGTGATTCCCAGCAGCACGGAATGGTGGACGATCCATCTCCAGAGCCACTTCGAGCGGGTCGCAACGGCGAGATTGCGAGCGCTGAGTTGCGCGCCATCCGTGTCCCCCAACTCGCGCCGGAGCTGGATCGCCTCGCCCAGGATCGCGGACCCCGCCGTGAGCTCGCCGAGGCACAGGGCGCGGGTCCCGCGCTGGTGCAATGACCACGCTTCGCTCTCGCGGTCACCGGAGGCGACCGCGGCGGCATGCACCAGGTCCAGAACCTGCCCCCAAGCGCCGAATCGTCGCTCGAGCGCGAAGGCGTGATCGACGGCGCGTCCAAGCCTGATCGCCTCACGCCACCGGCCCGAGCTGATCGCCCACCGCAGCAGTGCGACGAGGGCGGACGCTTCAGTCATCAAGACCGACGGCCGAGCGCGGTTCTGGTCCGCCCAGGCGGTGAAATGAGCCAGCGCTCGGCTCCCAATCGAGGTCAAATCGGGGTGAGGCGTCGCCCCGGCGAGCGTCGCCCCGGCGAGCATCACCCCGAGGTCATAGCGGGGGCTGTGGGCGCGAATGTCACGACGGCGCAGTGCCGCCACCACCACCTCGTCAAAGTTATCCACGTCGGCGATCGCTCTCAGGTGTTCCTTGCCGACGGTCGCGTCCCCGAACGGCGCCAGCGCAGCAAGCAGCCGGCGGCCGTCCTCGCCAGCAGCCCGCAGCTTCTCTCGCAACAGCGCCGCATCAGGCTCATCCCCGCTCAGCTCATCCGCGAGATCGGCGAGCGAAAGGCCTGCGTCCCGTGCGGAGGCCACCGCCTCGCGGACTTTGAGGGGATGGCCATCGACGGCGCTGCAGATTCGAGCGGCGTCCCCGCGTTCGCGCTCTTCAAGCGGGCGACCGAGCTCCCGTTCGACCAGCAGGACCGCGTACTCCGGCTCGAGTCCACGCAGGCCGATCGCCGTTCCCTCCGTGAGCACCCGTTCGCGCGATGCGACCACGACGCGACAGCCCGCTGCCGCCAGCAGGAGCTGCTGGGCGGCGTCGCGCTCGAGGTCGACCGAGTCGAGGGCGACAAGGCCATCCACCTCCGCCAGGTCGCGGCGCAGCTGCGGATTCGACGGCTTGTAGGGCGGGTCGCACTCGTACCACGCCTCGAACATGAGCTGCAGGACGTCGTCGAGCGGGCCGGGCGCGTACAGGTACACCCCGTCTTCAGCGAGCGCCGGCCCGTCGGCGTTCAGCGCGCGCAGGAGCGCGTAGGTCTTGCCGATACCGCGGGGGCCGAGAACATTACTCGGGGTGCGCGAGCTGATCGCATCAACGATCGTCCGCACCTCGCAGTCGCGATCGAGGCTGTCGGCGAAGGCCGGCGGCACGGATCGAACCGGTCCCTCTCGACGGCGTTTTACCGGTGTCCGAGAACGCGCAAGCTGCTCGAGCAGCGCGCCCTGTTGTGCGCCGACGACCAGATTCACATTGTTGTTGTCGCCGGTGACGATCAGGCTGCCGACGACGTCGCCGGCAACGCTGACGCCGCGTTCCCCGACAGCTCCGGCCCCCAAAGCCACGATTGATCGTCCCTACTCGTGAACCGTCGCGCTGTCCCCCGTCACGATAACGCCGCCCGTGACGCTTCCTCCGACCGCGACGCTTCTCTCGCCCGCGGCCACCACGCCGGCGGCGACAGCATCTCTGACGATGGGCGCGATTTCCTGGACCAAGTCTGGCTGCTCGCTGAGGAGCTTTTCCAGCTGGAGTTCCAAGGCCGCCCTGGCGCGGATGTCGTCGGGCCGCTCAGCTAGGTCAGTGGCTGCCTCGAGCGCGGCCGGCTTGGGCTCAACGTGTGGCCGGAGCTTGGCCCACAACCGTTTCGCATGCTCCAGCAGTTCCGGAGCGACGGACTTTCCGATCTCCTGAGCCACCGCGTTCACCCCCGTGAGCAGCACTCCGAGGCAGGGTCCCAGGATCGAGACCAGTACTGAAACCTCCATCTGACTGCCCTCCCCTCGTAATAAGAACAGCCTATTCTCGCGCTCGCGAATCCGAAGTCAAGGTGACGTATTTCACGGGCGGCGACGGGCCGCGGCCGGTATGACTTGATTGCCCAAAAGGTCCTTGATCGGACCGGCGACGTTGGGTAGGTTGGTTGCGGGCGCGAGGGCACCGTGCCAACTGAAGCGCGGACTACAAAAAGGAGGTAGGAGGATGGAACGCAAGATCAAGGGTTACGGCTGGAACCCGGACATCCCGGATGGGCGCGATCTGATGTACGCCGCGCCGCCGGAGGTGGCGACCCAGCTCCCTCCGAAGGTCGACCTCAGAGGCCAATGCCCGGATGTCTACGACCAAGGACAGCTAGGGAGCTGCACGGCTAACGCGATCGGCGCTGCCCTCGAGTTTGACCAGATGAAGGAGAAGGAGACTCCGTTCACTCCCTCTCGTCTGTTCATCTACTACTGCGAACGCGCAATCGAGGGGACTGTGAACTCTGATTCCGGGGCCCAGATCCGCGATGGCGTGAAGGCGGTGAACAATCAGGGAGCTCCCCCCGAGACGGACTGGGCATATGACATCACCAAGTTCGCCGACAAGCCCCCGCAGCAGGCCTTCGACGACGCGACCCAACACAAATCGATTCTCTACCAGCGTGTGACCCAGACGCTGCCTCAGCAGAAGGGTTGCCTCGCGGCGGGATATCCGTTCGTGTTCGGCTTCGTCGTCTATGAGAGCTTCGAGGGCCAGGAGGTGGCGTCCACCGGACAGGCACCGATGCCGCAGGCGGGCGAGAAGCAACTGGGAGGGCACGCGGTCCTCGCGGTTGGCTATGAGGACGACCAGCAGCGCTTTATCGTCCGCAACTCCTGGGGATCGAACTGGGGCATGCAGGGGTATTTCACGTTGCCCTATCCCTACCTCCTCCAGGGGACCCTCTCGAGCGACTTCTGGACGATTCGCTCCGTCCAGTAGCGGGCTAAGCCGAAGATAGGCGTACACCGTGGCGCGACAGTTCGGTCTCCGGGCGGTCAAGGCAGCCGATCAGCTGCAGAAAAGCGCGCCGACTCCAAGAGTCGGCGTGCAACCGCTTCCGGCAGGCTCACCGGGCCGGGCCACCGGGGCACAGGTCGGTATCACCGACTCCGATCCCATCACGTTCTTCGTAATTGGCGACCATGGCGGCGTGCTCGCGCCCGCTCCCCAG
>VAWT01000278.1 GCA_005883415.1 Actinomycetota bacterium
GGTCAACATGGATTGGCAGCACCTGCTGATGAACGGCGAGCACCTGCCCGAATACGCGGCGTTGCTGGCCTCGGAGGGGGTGCTCGGCCACCTGCACGCCAACTCCGGCTGGGGCACGTTCGATGACGACAACATGGTCGGGGCGACGGCCTTCATGGAGACGGTCGAGCTGGCGCTGGAGCTTCGGCGCTGGGGCTATGGCTCGAACGGGGAGCGGCTGGGCTTCGATCTGTACCCGTACACCGAAGACCAGGTCGGGGCGGTCCGGCGGTCGGTGCTGCAGTGGCGCTTCATCGACTCGATTGCGGCGCGGATCGACGACTCCGCGCTTCGCGAGGCGCAGCAACGCAAGGACGCGGTGCGGGCGCAGGAGATCGTGTACGCCGCGCTGGGTGCGTGAGCGAGACCCTCGTCGGGATCGACGTCGGGACGACCGGCGTCAAGGGCTTGGCGATCGATCCGGGGGGTGCGGTCCTGGCCCGGGCCGAGGCAGAGTATGCGCTCGACACGCCCCGCCCGGGATGGTCCGAGCAGGACCCGCTCGACTGGTGGGAGGCGACCGAAGCGGTGCTCCGGGAGCTTCGGGCGAGTGCGGGGTCGCCGGCCGGCATCGGGCTGAGCGGGCAGATGCACGGCCTCGTGGTGCTCGACTCCGACGGCGAGGTGTTACGCCCGGCCATCCTCTGGAACGACCAACGGACGGGCGCCGAGTGCGCGGAGATCGAGGGCACGGTGGGACTCGAGCGGCTGATCGAGCTGACGGGCAACCGTGCGCTGCCGGGTTTCACCGCCCCGAAGCTGCTGTGGCTCCGTCGCCATGAGCCGGACTTATACGCGCGGATCGCCCGGGTCCTGCTGCCCAAGGACTACGTCCGTCTGCGTCTGACCGGACAGCACGCGACGGACGTCTCCGACGCCTCGGGAACGCTGCTGCTGGATGTCGCTCATCGCCGCTGGTCGGAGCAACTCCTCGAGACCCTGGAGCTCGATCCGGCGTGGCTTCCGCCCGCGCTGGAGAGCCCGACGCCGTCGGGAGACACGGCGGACGGGATTCCGGTCGCGGCGGGGGCTGGCGATCAGGCCGCAGGGGCGGTAGGGGTCGGCGTCGATCGCAGCGGTCCTGTGTCCGTGGTGCTGGGGACCTCGGGCGTGGTGTTCGCCGCGCTAGGCGAATTTGCTGCCGACCCACAGGCCCGTGTCCACGCCTTCTGCCACGCGATTCCGGGCACCTGGCACGCCATGGGAGTGATGCTGTCGGCGGCGGGGTCGCTGCGCTGGCTGCGCGAGGTGGTCCGCCCAGAAATCGACTACGACGCGTTGGTGGCGGAAGCCGATTCCTGGCCGGCCGGAGCCGAAGGCCTGATTTTCCTGCCGTACCTGGCCGGAGAGCGCACCCCGCACGCCGATCCCGACGCACGTGGCGCGTTCGTCGGCCTGAGCGTGCGCCACGATCGAGGGGCGCTGGTACGGGCGGTGCTGGAGGGCGTGGCTTTCGGGCTGCGCGATTCGCTCGACCTGGTCGCCGAGCTCGGGGGACAGCCTGAGCTCGGCCGGGTGTCGGGCGGCGGCGCGCGCTCTGAGCTCTGGCTGCGGATCGTCGCCTCGGCACTCGAGCTGCCGCTCCAGCGGGTCGCTGTGGATGAGGGAGCCGCGTTCGGGGCAGCGATCCTGGCCGGCGTCGCGGCGGGGACGTGGTCAGATGTCCACGAGGCCGTGGCCGCGACCGTACGGGTGGCCGACACGATCGAGCCGGTGCCGGAATGGGTCGAGGTGTATGGCCATCAGCGACAGCGCTACCGGGCGCTCTATCCGGCGCTGCAAGCTGTGGCAGCTCAAACTGGTTCGAAGTCGTAGCGCGAGGCCACGCGCCGCATCGTCTCCGGCGTCAGCGGGCCCTCCTGTGCAGCCGCCGCGAGGTCCCGCATGTAGTTCTCGAAGCCGGAGGGCTCTCCCTCGGCCTGACCGTGTAGGACGGCTTCGCTCATCGGAGGCAGCATTACATAAGCTGGGTCCGTGAACTCCCTGTCCCGCGGGTTTGCGTCCGACAACGCGGCCGGAATTCACCCAGCCGTGCTGGACGCAATCGCGGCGGCCAACACGGGCCACGCCTTCGGGTATGGCCAAGACGCGTGGACCCGGCGCGTCGAGCACCACTTCCACCAACACTTCGGACCCGACGCGCGTGTCTACCTGGTTTGGGGCGGGACCGCGGCGAACGTGCTGTCGCTCCGGGCCAGCTGCCGGCCGTGGCAGGCGGCGATCTGCTCCGCCAGCGCCCACATGAACGTGGACGAGGCCGGGGCGCCGGAGGCGATCGCCGGCGTCAAGCTCCTGACCGTCGCCGGACCGCACGGCAAGCTGACCCCTGAGCTCGTCGAGCAGGCGATCGTTGGAGTCGGCGACGAGCACGCGGTGCAGCCCCGTGTGGTCTCGATCTCCCAGTGCACGGAGCTAGGCACCGTGTACTCGCTCGAGGAGATGCGGGCGCTTGCCGAGCTCGCGCACGACCGAGGGCTTCTGCTACACGTGGACGGCGCCCGCCTCTCCAACGCCGCGGCGGCGCTCGGAGTGTCGCTGCGGGCCGTCAGCACCGATGTGGGGGTAGACCTGCTCTCGTTTGGGGGAACCAAGAACGGCCTGCTCGGCGCGGAGGCCGTGGTGCTGCTCTCAGATCGGGTGGGCGGAGGCTTCCAGTATCTGCGCAAGCAGTCGCTGCATCTCGCCTCGAAGATGCGGTTCCTGGCGGCCCAGTTCGACGCGCTGCTCCACGACGAGTTGTGGCTCGAGCTCGCTTCTTCAGCCAACGCCATGGCGGCCACGCTGGCGGGCGCGGTCGGAGGCCTACCCGGCGTCACGATCACCCACCCGGTGGAATCGAACGCTGTGTTTGCGAGGATGCCGGAGCACTCGATCGCGCCGTTGCTCGAGCGGTTCCAGTTCTACGTCTGGGATGAGCGCACGGCGGAGGTGCGCTGGATGTGCTCGTGGGACACGAGCGAGGACGACGTCGTCGCCCTCGCCCGGTCCGTGAAGGAGCTAGTCGGCCTCTAGTAGTGCGTCGGGTGGCGGGCCACGAACCCCGCAGTCGACACCATGTGGTTGCTTGACGTAGTCGCGTTCGACGGCGAGAGGTCCGACAAAAGCGTGTCGTGAGGAGCGCTAGCGTGCCGGGCGTGCTCCCCGATTGGCCAGCCGGAACCGTCGCCATCCTGGCGACGGCCGGACCGGGCCCGCACGCGATTCCGGTTTCCACGGCGCTACGGGCAGGGCCGCGGACGATCCTGCTGGCGCTCGCCGCCGGCCGCGGGTCGCTGGCCAGGCTGCGAGCGGATCCATCGGTTGCCGTGGCGATTGTGGCGGGGGGCGATGTCGCGCTGACGGCATACGGAAAGGCGGAGCCGCTTCAGGAGCCGATGCCGGAGGGCGTGGTGGCAGTCAGGGTCGCAGTCGAGCGTATCCAGGACCATCGCCGGCCGGCGTTTGTGATCGAAGCCGGCGTGCGCTGGCGCTGGACGGAAGCACGCGAGCAGGAGCGCGACGCCCAGGTCCGGACCGCGCTCGAACTGATCGCCTCGGCCACGCGCCATGGCTGATCGCGCGAAGGCGTTCGCCCCCGGCCGGGTCAACCTGATCGGAGAGCACACCGACTACAACCAGGGACTCGCACTGCCGATGGCGATCGGCCAAGGAGTCATGGTGATGGCAGATGCCGTGGGGGAGCGGACGATTCGGGCTCGAGCCGTGGATCTCGGCGATGAGGACACCTTCGAGCTCGAATGGCCGATCCGCGTCGAGGGGTGGCGTTCATTCGTACGCGGCGCGGTCGCCGAGCTTCGCCGGGCGGGAGTCCCTCTGCGTGGCGCCGCACTGGACATCCACGGAAACGTCCCGCGTGGGGCCGGGCTCTCGTCCTCGGCCGCGTTCGAGGTCGCCCTGTGCCTGGCCTTGGTGGCGTTGACCGGCGCGCAGCCGCTGGACAGGCTCGAGCTGGCCCGGCTCTGCTCGCGCGTTGAGAACGATTGGGTCGGCGCCCGGACCGGCCTGCTCGATCAGATCGCCTCGCTTTTCGGGCACCGAGATCATGCCCTGCGGATCGACTTCCGTTCACTGGACATCCAACCGGTAACGCTCGAGCTCGACCAGTTCAAGCTCGTCGTCCTCGACTCGGGCGAGCGCCACAGCCATGCCGGATCGGGGTACAACGATCGCCGCGCAGAATGCGCGCGGGCGTGCGAGGCGCTGGGTCTGTCCAGTCTCCGCGAGGCGACGGCTCAGATGGCTGACCTCCTGGAGCCACCGCTCGCGGATCGCGTTCGCCACGTGGTGAGCGAGAACGCTCGCGTCGAGGAGAGCGTCGATGCGCTCTCGCGTGGCGACCTTGGGAAGTTCGGCGCGCTGCTGAACGCCTCACATGCCAGCCTCAGGGACCTGTTCGACGTCTCGACTCCGGCTGTCGAGGAAGCGGTGGCATGGCTCCGAGGCGGCGGCGCGATCGGCGCCCGACTCATCGGCGGCGGCTTCGGCGGCAGCGTGCTCGGATTGCTTCCGCCAGGCAGCGAGATGCCCGATGGCGCCATAGAGGTACGGGCCGGTCCGGGCGCCCGACTGCTCGAATGAGGCTAGGAATCACCCCGGATTCAGACGCCCATTCCGCCGAACACGGCGAATGGGTTGGAGGCGCCCCCCTCGTCGAGGACGGCCGCGAGCGTCCCTTCCGCCCTCACCACGCTCCCCTCGGGTGCCTCGGCCTGGATGCGCTCCGCGAGCGCGTCTGCCGTGTCCTCATCGGCAGCGCCGACCACGACGTACTTGAAGCGGTGGACGTTCGGCAGACCCTCCACCCGTAGCCTCTGTGAGAGTGCGGCCGCGTCTGCTCGCGATGCACACTCGATCCGAACCTCGAACTCAGGTTCTCTCTCGGCGAGCGCCTGCCGCCGCTCACCGGCGATGAGCTCAGCATGTTCGGCGGCCCGCTGCGCGTCGTCGGTCGGCAGCGGCTTGTCGGGATCCTCCCACGCCTCGGCCGTCGGGTGCCAGTGGCGCAATTCCAGGTCCACCTCCCAGTCCTGCTCCTCGGCGAACCGCCGCGCCAGCTCTCGGGCCTGTTCCGCCTGTTCGCGCTGGCCCGCGTAACAGAAGATCGTCGAGCCCTCGTTCGAGACGACCACGCGATCGTGGAACGCTGTCTCGAGCTGGTGCTCGAGGTCGGTGGCGTCGATGTGCTGGAGCAGCGTGCGGACGCGGCCGTGTTCGTGAACCTCGATGCGCAGTCGCCAGTCATCGCTCATGCGGTCAATCTAGTCACAATCCGTCTTCGATGAGCAACGACGGGTGGCGCGAGGCAGAGGAGAAGATGCGGGCCCACGGCCAGCACGAGGAGGCGATCCGGGCCTTTCGGTCCGCCTACGAGCGTCTCGCCGCGGGCGAGTCCGCATATATCTCGAGCTCAGACCTCGAGCCCGCTTCGGACGTGGGGTCACTCGAGCAGCTGCCCGACGCGGATCCCGCGGCGGCGCTGGCCGACGTCGTGATCGTCAAGCTCAACGGGGGCCTCGCCACCACGATGGGCCTGCGCGCGCCGAAGTCGTTGGTGGAGGCGCGCGAGGGGCACTCGTTCCTCGACATCATTATTCGGCAGATACGAGCGCTGCGAGACCGCTACGGCATCCGCCTGCCGCTGGTTTTGATGGACAGCGAAGCCACTCGGGAGGAGACCCTCGCCGCGCTGCCGAAGGACGCCAGTGGGGAGCTCGAGCCGGACTTCATGCAGAGTGTCGTGCCCAAGCTCGACGCCGAGAGTCTCGAGCCGATCAGCTGGCCCTCGGAACCGGCGCTCGAATGGGCACCGCCCGGCCACGGTGACGTATACGGAGCGCTGAGGCGCTCGGGGACGCTTCAGACGCTCACCGAGCGAGGCTTCCGGTACGCGATGATCTCCAACGCCGACAACCTGGGGGCGACGGTCGACCCCCGGATCGCCTCGTTCGCAGCTGCCGAGCGCATTCCGTTCCTGCTGGAGGTCGTCGTGGGCACCGAGGCCGACCGCAAGGGGGGCCACATCGCCCGGCGGCGGGCGGACGGTCAGCTCGTGCTGCGCGAGACCGCGCAGACGTCCCCGGAGGACGAGGAGTCGTTTCGCGACTTTCGCCGCTGGCGCTACTACAACACCAACACGCTTTGGATCGACCTGGAGGCTCTGGGGCGCGAGCTTTCGATGCGCGATGGGATCCTCGATCTACCGCTGATCGTCAACCGCAAGACCGTGGACCCCCGCGACCAGGACTCACCACCGGTGCTTCAGCTCGAGTCCGCCATGGGGGCGGCGATCGGGAGCTTCTCCGGAGCGCGGGTGCTGTGCGTCCCCAGGATGCGATTTGCGCCCGTGAAGACAACTGATGACCTCCTGGTGCTCCGCTCGGACGTCTACCGGCTGACGGATGAGTGCGAAGTCCAGCCTCTGCGCGAAACGCTGCCGTTCGTCGAGCTCGATCCGCGCTACTACAAGTTGCTCGACGAGTTCGAGGCCCGCTTCCCCGCAGGGCCGCCGTCGTTGATTGAGGCCGAGCGGCTGGTGGTCGAAGGCGACATCACCTTCGGCGCGAGTGTGGCCGTCAAGGGATCGGTCGAGCTCTCTGCGGAGGAACCGAAGCGAATCGCTGACGGAAGTGTTCTGAGCGGTGATCCATGACCCATCGGCCGAGCGAAACCGACGTCAGGCTGACGAGGCGGACCGCGCTGGGGGCGCTCGCAGGAGCAGGCGCCGCGACCCTGCTGCGTCCGGCAGGAGGGATCGCCGCTTTGACGCACCGCGGGACAGCGCCATCGGTGTTCAGCCTGGACGTCGGATCGGTGAATGGCTCATCCCCTCCGATCGCGGCTCCTCGAGAGTTCTCGCTCGTCGGCGTGCAATGGAGCTCCCCGCCCCACGTCCGGATCGAGCTGCGGGTGCGTCGCCGCGACGGGCCGTGGAGCCCGTGGGCGGTGGCTTCGACACTCGGCCACGGGCCCGACGAATCGCGCCCAGGCGAGCCGCTGATAGGCGAGGGGATCTGGACCGGCCCCGCGGAGTACGTCGAGCTGCGAAGCTCGCGGCCGCTACAGCGGGTACGGCTGCATTTCGTCGCGCCCGAACCGGCGGCCACGTTCGGGGGCCGCGCCGCGGCCGTCTCGCCTGCCCGCGCGCAGCCGGTTCTCAACGCCGGTTCCGGACAGCCATCGATCATCGCCAGGCAGGCCTGGGCCCAGGGCAAGGCTCCACCCGCCGTGGAGCCGTCGTACGGCACCGTCAAGCTCGCGTTCGTCCATCACACCGACAACCCGAACGGCTACTCATCAGCCCAGGTTCCGTCGATGCTGTATGCGATCTACCAGTTCCACCGTTACACCCGCGGCTGGGACGACATCGGTTACAACTTCGTCATCGACCTGTTCGGGCGCATCTGGGAGGCGCGCCTGGGCGGGATCGACCAGTCGGTGGTCGGTGCTCAGGCGGGCGGCTACAACAAGGTGTCGACCGGGGTGGCGATTCTGGGCACGTTCGACAGCGTCCTGCCGACGGGGGCCACGCTGGACGCGCTCGAGCGCCTGCTCGCCTGGAAGCTTTCGCTGCACGGAGTGCCAACGTCAGGCCGCGTGACGGTCGAGGTCAATCCCGCCGACGCGTTCTACACCCCGTTCAAACCCGGCGCTCACGTGTCGCTGCCCCGGGTGGCGGGACATCGCGACGGTGACTCGACGGGATGCCCGGGCGATGCCCTCTATGGTCATCTGCCGGCGATCCGCCCGCAGGTGCAGACGCTGGCCAGGACCCCGCTGAAGCTTTCGCTGTTTGCCTCACCGGCCAAAGTTCGCAGAGGAATGCCGGTCCTCGTCTATGGCGCCCTGAAGCGTCTCAGCGGAGCGCCTGTCTCGGGCGCAACGATCGAGTTGCAGCAGATCAGTGCCGCTGGTGCAGAGACGACGGTCCAGCGGCTGACGACCAACTCGGGCGGCGGTTGGAGGGCGACGTTGACCCCGCAGCGAACCGTACGCGTGCGGGCCCTGCATCGCGCGAGGCCGGCCGCCGTGTCGGATTCAGCGCTGCTGGTCGTTCGCTAAAGGGCGACTTACGGGCTGCCGGCCCCGGGTGCGCCATGGAGCTCGTTTGCCTTGGCCGGCAACAGCGCCGATGTAGGCGTCGGCGTGGTACCGGAGCTGGTCGTCGGGCCGCCCAGGACGTCGGTGGCGGCGACCGCGGCCTGTGTGATCCGACCGCCGGCGGCGATCCGTGCCGCCTTGCTCGCCTTGCGCGAGGTGTGGCCGAAGCTGACGGTTGCGGGCCGGTAGCGCAGTAGGGCCGACCAGGTCTGCGGTCCGATGAGTCCGTTGGCGGGCAGCCCATGGGTGGACTGGAAGTCCTGGACGGCCGCCATGGTCCGCGTCCCGTAGCCGCCGTCCACCGCGACGTTCTCGCCGGCCGCGCGCAGATGCTCCTGAGCCCAGATCACGAGGTCACCGGCGGAGCCCTTGTGAAGACTTGCCTCGCCCCCCACCGCAGCGGCGTTGATCAGCGGGCTGACGCCCTGTGAGATCGCCGGCCACGTGTATCCCCTCGCCTCCTGCCAGTCCCACCAGCTGACGCCTCCTGCGCCATAAGTGCGGAGGAACTGACGGAAGCGGACGAGCTGCTTTGACGGGGGCGAGTTGTACACCTGGCCCAGGGGATACAGAGGCCGCTGGTATAGCCGGTTGTAGAAGTAGG
>VAWT01000031.1 GCA_005883415.1 Actinomycetota bacterium
TGCGCCGGCTGTGAGGGCGGCCGGCAACCGACCAGGTATCAGGCCTGCACGACGTACTCGGCCAGCGCACCGGCGAGGTCCGGGCGTACCCGGGCACGCAGCCGGGTGCCGTCCTCGGTGTGGTCGGTCGCCAGCAGCTCACCCTCGGCGTGTACCCGGGCCACCAAGGCACCTTGAGTCCACGGCACGAGCGCGTCGACCTCGACCTGCGGTTGCGGCAGCGCGTCCGCGATCCGCTGCACCAAGCCGGTAATGCCGGCACCGGTGTGCGCGGAGACGAACGCGGCCTCCGGCAGCAGGCAGCGTAGCCGGGACAGCACGAGCTCGTCAGCGTGGTCGATCTTGTTGACGACCACCAGTTCTGCCGGCATCGTGGTGTCGCGTCCTTCGGTGGGCAGGTGACGGACGAAACCGACCGTGTCGGTGAGCGTGTACTCCCGCCCCTGCGGTGTGGTGGCCCGCCGGGTGGTCGGGTCCAGGGTGGCGAACAGCGCGTCCTGAACGAGCACCTCGGCGCCGGTGATCACATTGAGCAGGCTGGACTTACCCGCGTTCGTGTAGCCGACGATAGCCACGTTGGGCACCTCGTTGGCGCGCCTGCGCCCACGCTTGGTGTCCCGGACTGTGCGCATGGCAGCGATCTCACGGCGCAGCTTGGCGATCCGGCGATGGATGCGCCGCCGGTCGGTCTCCAGCTTGGTTTCCCCGGGCCCACGGGTACCGACTCCGCCATCGGCGCCACCACCGGCACCGCCGGCCTGCCGGGACAGCGACTCGCCCCAGCCCCGCAACCGCGGCAGGAAGTAACTCAACTGGGCCAGCTCGACTTGTGCCTTACCCTCCCGGGACCGCGCGTGCTGGGCGAAGATGTCCAGAATCAGCGCGGTCCTGTCGATGACCTTCACCTTGAGCTTGGCTTCCAGCTGCCGTAGCTGCCCCGGAGTGAGTTCACCGTCGCAGATCACGGTGTCAGCCCCGGTACCCAGCACGATCTCGCGCAGCTCGAGGACCTTGCCAGAGCCGATGTAAGTAGCCGGGTCGGGACGCTCGCGGCGCTGGACCAGCGCATCGAGGACCTGCGACCCGGCTGTTTCGGCAAGGCGAGCCAGTTCGACCAGCGACGCGTCGGCCTGCGCCGCGGAACCGTCGGTCCACACCCCGACGAGTACCACCTGCTCCAAGCGCAGCTGCCGGTACTCGACCTCGGTGACATCGGCGAGTTCGGTGGACAGGCCCGGCACACGACGCAGTGCAGAACGATCCTCAAGGTCCAGCTCACCGCGGGACGCGGGGCTGGGGCCGCGGGATGGATAGCTCGGTGACGTTGTCATATGCCTCTCATCGTCATTCGGCGTGATGCGCAGACTGCGCTGGGTCAGTAGGCCGACCACCAGTCCAGGGTCAACTGGCCGCGTGCGACGAGCACTGCAGGTCCGGTCAGAGTGCTGCCGGCTTCGACGATCGCCGCATGCAAGCGACCTCCGGGAGTGTGGACGTCGGCCTCGCCGGTAAGCCGGCCCTGCGCCGCAAGCGCCGCAGCCAGGGCAGCCACCGTGCCGGTGCCACATGAGCGGGTCTCCCCCACCCCTCGCTCGTGCACTCGCATCCGCAGCTCCCCCCGTGCGAGCACGTTGACGAATTCGACGTTGACGCCGTGCGGAAAATTCCCCGGATCGTGCCCCGGCGGTACGGACAGGTCCAGTTGCCCCACCGGAACCTCCGTCAAGCAGGCCAGGTGGGGGTTACCGACATCGACTATGCACCCGGTGAACGCCGCGCCTTCGACCGTCACCATCGAGGTGCCGTCGACCTGCACGTGGCCCATCTCCACAGTCACCGTTCCGTCGTCGTTGCTGCGCACGTGGCGCGGGCCGGATCTGCTGCCGACTTGGAACTCGGGATTACTAACCAAGCCGGCCTCGGTCAGGTAGCGGGCGAACACCCGGATCCCATTGCCGCACATCTCTGCTGTGGAACCATCGGCGTTGCGGTAGTCCATGAACCAGTCCTGGGGGGAACTACCCGGTGGCGCATCCGTGACCAAGGCGCCGGGCACCACCCGCAGCACTCCGTCCGCGCCCAGGCCTCGGTGCCGGTCGCATAGTGCGCGCACCCGAGACGGTGTCAGATCCAGCGTGCCGGTGGGGTCGGGAAGCAGGATGAAGTCGTTCTCCGTCCCTTGCCCCTTGAGGAATTCGATACCTCGCTCCATCGACGCTGAGCCTAACCGTTGCAGGTGTGCACGAGTGCGCCCTCGAGCAAGTCGGGCTGCTGGCAGTCCAGCCATCTGATCCGGGGATCCCGCCGGAACCAGCTGCGCTGCCTGCGGACAAAACGTCGGGTTGCGGCAGCGATCGATTCGGCGGCGGCTGCCGGATCGGTGCCCGCATCCAGAGCAGTGATGACCTGCCGGTAGCCCAGCGCCTGCGACGCCGTCCGGCCCTCTCGCAGGCCGCCCGGCAATAAATCGCGGACTTCGGCGACCAGCCCTTGCGCAAACATGCGATCCACCCGGGTGCCGACTCGCGCGTCCAGGAGGGCGGGGTCGGTGTCCAGCCCGACGATCACGGCTCGGTAGCGCGCTGGGCCAGGCTGGGGCAACGCCGCCGAGAACGGGCGTCCGGTGATCCGGATAACTTCCAAGGCACGGACCAACCGGCGGCCGTTGCTCGGCAGGATCCGACCGGCCGCCACCGGGTCGAGCCGATGCAGCCGCTCATGCAGGGCCGGTGCCCCCTGTTCGGCCAACTCACCCTCTAGCTCGGCCCGAAGCTCGGGAGCTGTGCCCGGGAAGTCCAGCTCGTCCAGCACTGCACGCACATACAGCCCGGAGCCTCCGGTCAGCACCGGCACTCGGCCCGCGGTGAGCAGTTGTTCCACCACGCGGCGGGCATCGCGCTGGTAGGCGGCCACCGAGGCGGTCTCGGTGACGTCGAGAACGTCAATGAGATGGTGGCGAACCCCGCACCGGGCAGCGGTGGGGAGCTTCGCAGTGCCGATATCCATGCCCCGGTACAGCTGCATTGCATCCGCGTTGACCACCTCCCCACCCAACCGGCGGGCCAATTGGACCGCGAGGTCTGACTTGCCGGTAGCGGTCGGGCCGACCACCGCGACGACCCGCGGATTCATGTCACACTCGCAGGCGAGACGGCATCCCACAGCGCAACGTGGTAGGCGACCCCGTAGGGGGCAGCCGAGTACAGCAGCTCGCCCTGGTACACGGGAGCCAGCGACTGGGCAGCTGCAGCCCCGACCTGCCAGGCCTCCCGGCCGGCGACCAGCAGCTCGCCGGCCAGCGCCGCGTCGAGGTCCAGCAACGCGGTGGCGTTCGCCGCGGCAAGCGCTTCCGCCACCGTTTCGTCCAGTCGGTGCGCCCTGCAGTCGAGATATCCGGGGGCCCGGAGAGTGTGCGTGGCCGCACCGTCGCCGAGCACGAGCAGCCCGACCGGATCGCCATACCGGCGTAACCGCTGCGCGAGCTCGTTACCGATCCGGCGGCATTGCGCAGTGCTGGATCCCGGCGGCACCGGGCACACCGCCACAGAGACGTGCGCCGCGCCTACTTGACCCCGCAGCCAGCCTGCAATCAGCACCCAACGTGGGCACCGTTGCGCCAGCGCACCCGCCGCCACCAGGGAGGCCTCGCGCAGCGCAGCGGTCTCCACTGCAGCGCCGGCGGCTATTTCCGGCACCAGGAGTGGTGGATGCGGCACCATCGCCACGCGTACGATCACCGCTGCAGGTTAGTGCCCACTTCGCCCCAGCTCTCCTGCCCGCGCACCTGAGCTGCTTCAATGCGGCCATACCCGGGCAGTACGGGGCAGCCCGGTCGAAGTGCACGACTTGTGCAGTCGGGGTGCCCGCAGAAGGCGGCGGCGGGCACGAGGTCGAGGAAGGCCAGCATGACCGAGCATAACCACACCGAGCAACATTTGGCTTCCGGTTTCCTAGCCGGTCCCCCACCGGTCGTCGCGCGGGCCTGCCGCGATCCGCAACGTTGGGGGCGGATAGCCCCAGATGGCACCGTGTACACG
>VAWT01000032.1 GCA_005883415.1 Actinomycetota bacterium
GGCCACCGGGTCCGGGTGTGTCCTCTCGAGGCTGTGGACGGGACTCCGATAGTCGACGTCAAGCCGGTGCTCGGAGGCTCCGAGCGCTGAAGGTCACGTTTCTCGGTTAGGGCGTTCGCCGCTACGCCGGCGGGATCACCAGGATCCGCTGGTCCGTCATGTAGCGTCCAAGATTGGTGGGACTTGGGGGCGGGGGCCTGTAGACGTCGATGTGGCGTCCCCTGATGGCTCCACCGGTGTCCTGAGCGGTGAACCATCCCCCGCCGAGGTTGCGATACGCCGGCACATACACACGACTTCCGATCGGTATCAGCCGCGGATCGACGGCGATGCTGTGGTAATAGGCGAGCGGACTGGACGACTCCGACGCGAACGTCACGCCGCCGTACGGGAGGGTCCGTACACCGGTCCCGTTGGACCAGCCACCTGAGGCGACAGGGAAGGTGACCTCGCCCCGCGCGTTCCTCCAGCCGCCGATCAGCCAGACCGGGAACCCGTTGCTCCACTTGCCCAGGCAGACAGGAACCGTGGGTTGGCCGGCGGCGTTCACCCAGCCCGTCGACCCCAGCTGAGCGATGTGTACACGACGCCCAAAGCGATCGACGCCATCACCTTCCATCGCCAGCCCACGAGCCGAGTACAGCCAGTCCGCGGCGTACGCTCCGTTCAAGCCCGGAGCGGAGACGCGGCTCCCGGCGAACCAGCTCTCCGGGGCGGGGTAGTACTCGGTGATCGTCACCCCGCTCAGCCACTGGGGGTGAGTGATCTGCTGTTCCGCAACCGTAGGCGCCGCCTTCTGGCAGTGGGAGCCGCTTGAAGGCGGGGTCGCGAGGACATTGACGTGCGTGGGCTTCGCGGCGGGACGCGCCCCGGCGGGTGATGTGGCCGCGCGATGCGTCGTGCGCCCGCTAACGCGGACGCTCGACCTCTGCGGGTGGGAGCCGCCACCCGTCAACGCGAGCACCAGCCCTACTGCCAACCCCACCGCGACCACGCACGCTGCGCCTACAAGCAACCTACCGCGCATCGACGGAATATAGGAGCTACCGGCGCGTGCCGTACACGCCGGCGCGTTCTTTCGAGTGCTGCCACAGCGCCTTGTCGAGCGTCCGGATGCTGACTTCGTGGCGGCGGGCGAGCTCTCGGCAGGCGGACAGGTACTCGAGCCAGAAGCTCAGTGGATACTGCGAGCGCGGCTTGACCCCGAGCGACTCGAGCGCCCGCACGTCAAGGATCGGGTACTCGTTTGGAAAGACGCAGTAGAGGAGGACCGATGCCGTCGGCACTCCCACGCCGGCCAGATCAAGCAGCGCGCTCATCCGCGTTACCTCATCCTCCGTGTCTAGTGCTCGCCCGGTCGCCGCGGCCACGGCGGCCCTCCTGTTGCTCGTGACCTTCGACCTGCTGCGAGCCGTCTTCCACGCACAGACCTCGATGAACTCCTCGCGCGTGTAGTGACCGCGAGCTCGAGCGGCCGCGCCGACCGCCAGCAACCGGGTCTCGTCGCCGTAGCCGAATCGGTTCGCGAGAGCCTCGATCTGGCTGGCGGGAAACTGAAGCTCGAAGCTCGGCACTTCGACTAATGAAACCGCGGGCGGCCCTTAGGATCGGGTCGTGAGCCTCGTGAGCGAAACCCTCGCCCGGCGCTTGCGTCTGCCGCGGGCGCTGACCCACGACGTCGTCTTCGAGCGCGACCTGCCGGTCGGCATGGACGATGGGGCGGTGCTGCTGGCGGACCGGTGGGTCGCCCGGGCGATGTCAGGCCGGGCGCAGCCGACAGTGCTCGTGCGCTCGCCGTACGGGCGGCGCCAGGTGGTTGCACTGCTGTTTGGGCGGCTACTGGCCGAGCGGGGGCTCCAGGTGGTGATTCAGAGCGTGCGCGGCACGTTCGGATCCGAAGGCGAGTTCAGCCCGTTCGATGAGCGCGCCGACGGCCTGGCGACGCTTCGCTGGATTCGCGAGCAGCCTTGGCACTCAGACCGGATCGGGATGATCGGACCGAGCTATCTGGGGCTCGTGCAGTGGGCGGCAGCTGCGGAGGCAGGCGATGATGTCGCCGCGCTGGCGATCCAGGTCAGCGCGTCGCAGTTTCACGGGCAGACGCGCGCCGGCGGGAGCCTGTCGCTTGAGACCGCCGCTTCGTGGCTGGTGCTCGTCTCAGCGCAAGAGCGGCGGCTGGCGCCGCTCGCGATCGTGCACGGGCTTCGTCGGCTCCGTCCGCTGCTCGACGAGCTGCCCCTCACTGACCTGGACGAGCAGGCTACCGGCGCGGAGGTGGCCTGGTATCGCGAGGCGATGGCGAGCCCGCTGCGCGACGACTCCTACTGGGTCACTCGCGATTTCGCAACAGACGTACAGAACGTGACCGCGCCGGTGCAACTGATAGGGGGCTGGCAAGACATCTTCCTCCCGTGGATGCTCGAGGACTTCACAGCTCTAAAGGCAGCCGGACGCGACCCGCAGCTGATAATCGGTCCGTGGTCCCACACGGCACCGGGCCTGACGGCAGCGGGGCTGCGCGAAGGCCTTGCGTGGCTGCGGGCAGGGCTGCTCGACGACGACCGGCTCGTGCGGCCAGGCCGTGTTCACGTGTATGTGACCGGCGGGAGCCCGGGCGGCGGCTGGCGCCAGCTGCCGAGCTGGCCACCGCCCGATATCGGGGAGCGGTGGTTGTGGCTCGGCGACGGGGGACGGTTGCAAGCCGATCCGCCGTCTACGACGTCAACCTTCGACCGCTATCGCTACGACCCCGCCGATCCCACGCCGTCGCTCGGAGGGCCCGTTCTGCTGGAGCGCGAGCCGATCGTCGACAACGGCCAGCTCGAGTCCCGTGCGGACGTCCTCACGTACACGACCCCATCCCTCCAGTCTCTGGTTGAAGCGATCGGCCCGGTCCGGATCGAGCTGTCGGTCCGTGCCAGCTCGGCCCACTTCGACATGTTCGCCCGCGTCTGCGACGTCGATCAGGCCGGAGCCTCCTGGAACGTCTGTGACGCCCTGGTGCGGATCGCGCCGGGACGGTTCGAGCCCGGCGACGATGGGACGCGGAACGTGGCTTTCGATCTGTGGCCGACTGCCCACCGCTTCGCCGCCGGGCACCAGATCCGCCTCCAGGTCTCCTCCGGCGCGCACCCCCGCTACATGCGCAACCCTGGTACCGGCGAGGATCCCAATACCGCATCCCGGACGCAGCCCGTGGACATCGAGATCCTGCACGACGCACCGCACTCGTCGGCGCTCGTCCTACCTTCGGTCAATCCGACGAAGTGAGCTGCGCGTGTAACGCCTGCGCCACGGTTCGCATCAAAAGCACGGTCGTTGTGGTTAGCCCCATAAAGCCCAGCGTCCAGATCACGTCTCTGATCGTTCTGTTGGACGTGAGCGAGCCGGCGACGAGGAGGACGGCGGATGTCACGGCCCCCGCCGCTCCCGATGTGGCCACGAGGATCCGGTTCAACCACGTCTCGACCACCGCCCGATCAGCGCCCGCGTACCGTTCAGTTCTCAGGACCATCCGGCCCGAGCGCAATTGAGTGGCGATTGCCTCTGTGTGCTCGGGCAGCGTTCGCAAAGCGGGAAGCGAGCGCACGATTTCCTTTTTGACCAGCTCCTCTGGCGAACCGAAGTCCTCCTTGTGCTCGCGGG
>VAWT01000295.1 GCA_005883415.1 Actinomycetota bacterium
AACACGCCGATCAAGCCGGCACTCAGACTGGGTGCCAAGCGCGTGATCGTCATCGGGCTGAACTCCGTCTCCCCAGCACCGCCGTCCGCGACACGCCCCGATCTATTCGACGGCGCGAGCCAGGTCGTTCAGGGGTTATTGGTGGACCCTCTGTTAAACGACGTCACGACGCTGGCTGGGATCAACGAGGCCGTATTACGGGCTCACAAGGCTGGCTCGGGGGGCGAGAAGCGGGCGCTTGTCCCTTACATCTTTGTCGCGCCGAAGCCCAACGAGATCGGGGAGATCGCGCAGTGTGTGTACGAGCAGTGCTTCGCCGGGGTCGGGGCGCTGCGCCACTCGTTGGAACTAAGCCTGCTCGGACGCTTGATCGGCGCGGGATCCAATTCGACCCGAGGCGAGCTGCTCAGCTACTTCTTCTTCGCCAAGGAATTCGCCGCTCGGCTGCTTCAGCTTGGTCGCGAGCACGCGATGGATTGG
Source organism: Actinomycetota bacterium (assembly GCA_005883415.1). Taxonomy (GTDB): domain Bacteria; phylum Actinomycetota; class Thermoleophilia; order Solirubrobacterales; family Solirubrobacteraceae; genus Palsa-465. The sequence goes on from VAWT01000295.1 coordinate 481, forward strand.
ACCAAGCGCGGTCATGATGACGGCGCCTGGCAGCTGAAGCGGCTACCCGCTGCTAAAGGCGCCAGGCGGTAGCAAGCGGACGGCTGGCCGTCTCCATCTCGCAGCCGCCTCCGTCGCGGAGCGCACGCCACCGCACAGCCTCTGTGACGCACACCACTGTGCTGGCCTGTCACAACCGCGGCCAGCGATGGGTCATCGGGATACAACTCGATTTCCGGAGGCAGATCCATGTCAGCAACAACCACACAGCCGTCAGTTCTGGCGACGCGCCGCGGCAAGTTGACCCTTCTCTTGCTGTGCGCCGTCGCGTTTCTCGACTTCGTCGACGCGCCGATCCTCAACGTCGCGCTTCCCTCGATCCGCCACGCGTTGCACTTCTCCGTCCAGGGCCTGCAGTGGGTGCCGAGCGCCTACCTGCTGACCTACGGCGGGTTCATGCTGCTCGGCGGACGCGCCGCAGATCTCTTCGGGCGCCGCCGGATACTTCTCGCCGGCGTCGTAGTGCTTGGCGTCTCCTCGCTGGTTGGCGGGTTCGCCCAAACCTCCGGCGTGCTGGTGGGCGCGCGCCTGGCCCAAGGCATCGGTGCCGCGCTGTCGCTGCCGGCTGCCCTGTCGATCCTGACCACGACGTTCAGCGAAGGCAAGGACCGCAACGCCGCGCTCGGAGCGTGGGGTGCTATTGGCGGGCTCGCTTCCGCAGCCGGCGTGCTGCTCGGTGGCGTGCTGACCGCGGGCCCGGGCTGGCGCTGGGTGATGTTCGTCAACCCCCTTGCTGTCGGGTTCGTCGTCATTGGGATCGTCCGCCTGATCAGCGGCGAGCGGCCGCGCGCTCGGGTTCGCAACATCGACGTCGGCGGCGCGGTGCTGGCCACGGCCGGGATGCTGCTGCTCGTCTTCGCGCTGGTCAGGGCGCCCGATGTGGGATGGGGCAAGACGCAGACGATCGCCGAGCTGGCGGGAGCCGGGGTGCTGCTGGTCGCGTTCGTGGTCAACGAGCTGCGCGTCTCCAACCCGCTCGCTCCGCTGTCGATCTTCCGCATCAATGGGCTCGGGTTCGCGGATGCCACGCAGCTGATCGCGTTCGTCGGCTTTTTGGCGATCTTCTTCTTCCTGACCCTCTACATGCAGAACGTGCTGGGCTACTCGGCGATTCACACGGGCCTGGCGTACCTGCCGCTGACGATCGTGGCCGTGATCGGGGCCGGAGTTGCTTCGCAGCTTCTGAACCGAGTGGGAACGCGACCGATCATGTTCGTCGGGGCGCTCATCACGGCCGGCGGGATCTTCTGGCTCTCGCGCATCCCGGTCCACGGCTCCTACGTCTCAGACCTGCTCCCGGGAATGCTGCTCGTCGGCATTGGGGTCACGCCGTTGTTCGTGGCCGTCGCTACCGCGGCCAACGCGGGGGTTCCGGCCGAGAAGGCGGGCCTGGCGGCGTCGCTGCTGAACGCCTCGCAGCAGCTCGGCGGCGCGCTGGGGCTGGCGATCCTCACGGCGATCGCCACCAGCCAGACCCAACACCAGCTGGCCGCGCACAGTTCACCCTCGCACGCGCTGGTCTCAGGGTTCCAGCGCGGGCTGTTCGTGGGCAGCATCTTCCTGGTGGCGGCGGCGTTCATCGCGCTGCGGGCGACGAACACCCGCGGCGAGGCGCCCGAGCCCCAGGGCGCGGCTCAGCCGGAACCGGCTGCGGCATAGTCATCATGCCTCTCCTGACGGGACGGCGGCGGGCGCGGGAGCGCGTCCGCCGCTTTCTCGTGGGTGCCAGCCTGGGCGCGCCGCGCTCGACCCTTTGCGAGGTATCGATCGTTATCCAGCATCGTGGCCCGATAACGGTGCGCGAGCTCTACGGATCGGCGCCATGATGCTCGAGACCTAGTCAGTTTGAGCAGCGCGGCGTACGCCTCGTCTGCGAGTGTGGAGTGCTCATCGTCACCAGATCTGCTCTCCGCCGGCTGCACGTGGTGTCGCAGGCCTCGATCGACAAAGCCCTTGGTGTATTCGGTTATCTCCGGGTCAGTCGGATCGATGGTTACTCCCAGGTGCTTTGCAATCCGCCTGAGTTGGCGAAGTGGGGATCCGACCAGCCGGTCGAAGTCGACCACCACAACCGGATAGGTCGCGATGTCCGGCAGCCACGGCAGCATGTACTCAAGCCATAGGGCTTCAGCATCGGCGACCGGCATGCCATCCCGGGTGACGAGCGAGCTTATGGCGCTCTGCGGCGGTCGTATAGCCAGGATGATCGACACCGAGGGGCCCAAGCGGTCGAGGACGTCACGCCAGAACGGAAAGACGCGAATGGTCCTCGGATCCTTGAAGCCCCAGAGCTCCTGACCTTCAAAGAGGTCGACGAGAAGTGATGCAGCCCGTTCCTTCAGCTCGTCGAGCTCGCGCCGGTCCCATGTCTCTGGAGAGATCGGACGGCTGTCCGACCAAGGACGGTCGAGTGCGGCCATGATCTCCTCATTGAGCTCGAAGGTTTCCCTGCGCTCCCAGTAACCCTTGGGATTGTCGGGTGCCGGGCCGAGCAGAGAGTCGCCGAGGTAGACACCCAACGCCTTGAGGCCCCGGGTAACCACACTCGTGCCGCTCCGATGCATCCCCAGCACGAGGACGCACGTCGAGCCCTTGAGCGCGGCTGGCGAGACCCGTCGCGCGCGGCTGGATGCCGACCTTGCGCGGCTCCGAGCGGCGGGCGATTTCGTCTGGCTCCGAGCGGCCGGAGTCTTTCTGGAGATCGAGCCAGGCCGCTTCCGCGATTGCTCTCGCCCTGACTTCCGCGAAGACGAGGCCATGGTCCTGCAACGCTACCCGCACGGCGGAGACGGTCGGTCTCGCTCGGCGAGCGGCGGGGCTCTACTCGCCGTCAACGACCCGAGAGTCCCGTCCCTGCCCGTTGCCCGAGGCGTCATCGGCGCTCGAACCCTCTTCGGGAAGAGGAACGAAGAAGATGTTTTCGGTCATTGCGTTGGTCGCCTCCCCGACGATCGATGCG
>VAWT01000296.1 GCA_005883415.1 Actinomycetota bacterium
GAATAGCTGCGCTCCGCCTGATAGCCATCCTCGGCCGTGAGGCGTATGTCGACGTGCTGGCCGGCACGGTGACCCTGCCACTCCGGCAAGTCGACCACGACACTCTTGCACCGCGGCGTCTCGTCGATTAGCTCGACGACCCGCCCCAGCTGCCAGGTCAGTCTCCTTGGTATCGCTGCTCGAGCCACGGGTCGCCGTGGTTGTGGTAGCCGTAGTTTTCCCAGAATCCCGGCTGATCGTCGGGCGTCAGGGTGAGCCCCCGCACCCACTTGGCGCTCTTCCAGAAGTACAGGTGCGGCACCACAAGCCGGGCTGGACCACCGTGCTCCGGCTCCAGCGGCTCGCCGCCGTACTCATAGGCGATCCACGCGCGGCCACCGGTGACGTCCTCGAGCGCGAGGTTCGTGGTGTAGCCACCGTCCGACCACGCGGTCACGTATTCAGCCTCCGTCTCCACGTTCTCGAGCAGAGTGTCGACAGACACGCCCTTCCAGCTCGTATCGAGCTTTGACCATTTCGTCACGCAGTGGATGTCAACCGTCACCGTCTCGGACGGGAGGGCGATGAACTCATCCCAGGGCCACGACACCGGCTTCTCGACCGCGCCATGAATCGTGAAGCTCCATTCATCGAGCGGGGTGTGCGGGGTCGGACCGGCCGACAGGACTGGAAAGTCAGGGGTCACATACTGCCCGGGCGGAACGCGGGAGGGATCGGCGACCGGGCGGCGGCGACCACCGAAGCCGCGGCTGATCGGAGACATGGGTGCACCTTAGCCCGTCAGGACGTCACGGGCCCGGACGGTTCGGACAGAAGCTCATCGAGCGCGAGCGCGAGGCACGCAAAGCCGTGCCACCTGCGCCGGCGACTTGAACGCTCGCTTTAACCGATCCGCCACTGGATCGCCCCAAGGCCCGGGAAATGAAGCGCCTCTGCGGTGGCGCCCGTGAGATCCCATTCACGGCCTGCGATGTACGGACCGCGGTCGATCACCGGCACCCGGAGCGCGCGGTTGCCATAGCGGAAGGTGACCTCCGTCCCACAGGGCAAGGTCTTGTTGGCGACGCCGAGCTCGGGGACCTGGAGGATCCCGCCGCAGGCGACCCCCTGCCCGTAGTCCGTATAGACCGAGGCGATGCTGACGTTCCAGACTCCGGGGGGAAGCTGCCCAGGGCTCAGAAGCACACCGGAGAAGTCGAGCTGATCCAGGTGATAGCGCGCGACCGCCAGTTGGAACTTAGCGATCGCCGCGCGAACCTCGGCATCGGTGGGCGCACCCTTGGCGGGAGTGCTCGTCACAGAGGCGGGACCGCTCGGATTTGGGTCATGCCCTGGGGCGGCGGGCGCTTGAGCCTGCCCGACCGAAGCCGTCGATGTCTGCGCCGGCGCGCTACCAGCAACCGGCTCGACCGCCTGGGGATGCGGCTTCGGCAGCTGCGGCACAGTCGCTTGGATCCGGTGGATGCTTGCGCTGGAACCGCAGCCGGCAAGTACCAGGGCGCTCGTCGCTATCGCTGCTCGCAGCCTGATCGCCTAACAGTAACCCGAGGGGTTCGCGCGCGCGCCGGATCAGCCGCGCGGCCTCAGCTCATCCGGCGTGCGAAGGCCCACACCTGAACGAGCACGTCTGGTTCGTTGCGCAGCGGAAGCCAGCGACGGTATCCCGCCCAGCGGCTGAGGTTGCCCGTCACGCAAGGCCGGTTGCCCCAGGAGTCGACGGAGTCGACCGCGAGGCCCGCGCCTTCGAGCAGCACCCGCAGCCCGCGCGGCGTGAACCTCCAGTAGTCGTACATGCCGAACAACAGGAGCTCGTGAACTCTGATCAAGAAGGGCGTTGACACGATCACGTGCCCGCCGGGCACACACAGCTCCCGCAGGTTTGCGGCCGCCTGCCGTGGATCAGGTACGTGCTCGAGTACCTGCTCGCAGATCACCACGTCGAACCGCTGCTCGAGCTCTACCGGAGCGCATAGGTCGAAGTCGGGGTACATCAAGCTCTCGTAGGAGAGCCAGGGCCTGGAGCGATGGTTCTCGCCGCTGATCTCCGCGGCCCGGCGCGTCGTCGGATCGAGGCGTCCGATGTGGGCGTCGACCGCGGCGTTGAGCTCGATCCGCTGCCACTGCTCCGCGGGCGAGTCGGTGCCCGGATAGACGAAACGGTCGTAGGCGTCGTAGGCGCGCCATGCCCACCGGCTGATCACGCCCCGGCCGCGGGTCATCCTGTTGGATCTCAGAACAAACCCTTCCACTCGCGCGGAATACGCTGGATCACCAGCTTGATCCAGGGGAAGTTGGTGTCTTCGTAGAACCATCGCTCGAACTCGATGCGCTCGACCACCCGATTGTGGGTCGCCCAGCCCTTCTCAAGATCCTGCTGCCCCCAGCTTCGCGCCGCCCAGCGCCCATGACGGGCCTGGCAGACGTCATAGTCGAGGCGATGCAGATGGATGAGGTAGAGGTCGGGATCGAGGCGCATCGGCGCATCGATCACCCTATGAAAACCCGGTTGCCAGCGTAACGGCTGCATCGCCAGCGCGGGCTTGTCGTAGACGTCGTTCGCGAACCAGTAGTGGCGCTGGTCAAGCACAGCCCGGGACGGGTCGAAGGGCTCCTCTCGGTCCACGAGGTGGATGAGCTCGTAGCCGAGACAGTTGACGTACGGTTCATCGAAGCGGTCGATGTAGTCGGTCAGCGAACCCCACTCTGGATGCGGGGCGACGATCTCGTCGACGTCGGTAACGAGTACGACGTCGTAGCGCTTCAGGAGCTCGCGCTGCAGCCGTTCAACCTTGGCGACCATCCACAGGAAGTCGATCGTGTCGTGCGAGATCGGAATGCGGACGAAACCGTCGCCGTCGGTCGAGCCGTCGGTGCTGTCATGGTCGAGAACGTAGATGTCGCTCGGGTCGAAGAAGGCGCTGTAGTAGCGAAGCCAGATCGGGAAGAACAGCGTTTCGTTGTGGGTGATGGTCACCACGGCGCGCCGCTTGGAGCGGTCCGGGCTGCGCTGCGCGTAGTGCTGGCGCCTCTCGCGACGAAGGTCGGCGAACTGCGGCTCCATCGGATGCGCGACGAACTCGTGGACCTCGGGGACTCGCGCCCTCACGATCATCATGGGCGGTGCCTGACTCGAACAGGCGACCTCCTGCTTGTAAGGCAGGCGCTCTACCAGCTGAGCTAACCGCCCTTGGGTGGCTGATGGTACTTCGGAGAAGGCGCCTCCACTGGCGGGACCCGGCGCATCCATCCGCGCCTGGGGCAGATTGCTACAGCACTGTAATATTGACGGAATCGTCACCTTCGAACGACCCAATCTCAGGCAGGTGCAGGTCGTGCTCGGGAAGCGGCTGGCCAGGGCGCCGGCGCAACTGGCTGACGGGTTCGCACGAGCGGTGCGCAGGACGCCGGACGGTGGTCTGGAGCAGGTCCTCCGAACGCCCGTCCGGCGCGCGGTGCTCGAGGCCATCTTCTGGCAGATGCCGCAGCATTTTGATCCCAAGGGCGCGAGCGGGATGAAAACCACGATCAGGTGGCGCATCACTCGACGTCCGGGAAGCGCCGCCGATACCTACGAACTTCAGATCGTTGACGGGCGGTGTCGCGCGCGACGGGGCGAGGGCAAGA
>VAWT01000279.1 GCA_005883415.1 Actinomycetota bacterium
CAGGCCTCAGATGCCCTTGGCCCGCAGCGTGCGCTTCGCTGGCTATGAGCCGAATTACGCGTTCGCCCAGGGGATGGGATGAGCAGCGTCACCGCAGCGGCGGCCGTGAGCGACCCGCGCACCAAGCGCATCGTCCTGGTCGCCTCGATCCTCGGATCGGGGATCGTGTTCCTGGACGGCACGATCGTGAACGTCGCGTTGCCGGCGATGCGCAAGGATCTCCACGGTGGCCTCGCGCAGCAGCAGTGGGTCGTCGAGGCCTACCTGCTGACCCTCTCGTCGCTGCTTCTGATCGGGGGGTCACTCGGCGATCTGCTCGGGCTTCGCCGGATCTTCTCGATCGGGCTGACTGGCTTCGGAGTGTGCTCGTTGCTGTGCGCCGTCGCGCCGACCAACAACTTCTTGATCGGCGCGCGGGCCGTGCAGGGCGTTTTCGGCGCGCTGCTCGTGCCCAGCACCCTGGCGCTGATCATGCAGAGGTTTCCGGAGGCTGAGCGAGCGCCCGCGATCGGCAGTTGGACCGCATGGACAGCGATCGCGACAGTGATCGGGCCGCTCGGCGGGGGCGCTCTCGTGCAGCTTGCCAGCTGGCGGTTCATCTTCGCCGTGAACGTGGTCCCGGTCGCGATCACGCTGTGGTTGCTGACTCGTCTGGAGGGAGATGAGCGTACTCCCGGACACGTAGACATCCCAGGTGCTGTGCTCTGCACCGCGGGGCTCGCCGGCCCTGTGTTCGCGCTGATCGAGCAGCCGACGTACGGATGGACCAACCCCCGCGTTCTAGTCCCATTGATCGGCGGTCTGATCCTGTTCGCCGCCTTCCTCGAATGGGAGCGCCACTCCCCTGAGCCGATGATGCCGCTGTACCTCTTCCGCAGGCGCAACTTCAGCATCGGCAATCTGACCACGCTGGCGCTGTACGCAGGTCTCGGTGTGGCGACCTTCTTCCTGGTCCTGTTTCTCCAGCAGGTGGCCGGCTACACACCGATCCAGGCCGGCCTGTCGCTGCTGCCGATAACGGTCGTGACGTTCTTGCTATCGCGGCGGTTCGCGGCGCTCGCCGACCGAGTCGGTCCGCACTACTTCATGGGAGGTGGACCGATCGTCGCGGGCGTGGGACTGCTGCTGCTTGCGCGCACCAACGCCAGCGCCGACTACGTGAGCCAGATCCTGCCGGGGGTGCTGGTGTTCGCGTTGGGATTGGCCGCGACCGTCGCGCCCCTGACGGCGACGGTGCTCGGGTCGGTGGAGCCCGGCCACTCGGGGCTTGCCAGCGGCATCAATAACGCGATCGCACGCGTCGCCAGCCTGCTCGCCATTGCCGCGATCGGCGCGGTGGTCGCCAACGCCTTCGCCAACCGGCTGGACACGAATCTCGCCGGCCACCGGCTCAGCCCGCAGGCCGCTGCCGTCGTCGTTCAAGACCGCACGCGAGCAATGGTCACGACCGTCTCGGACGTGCCTGCGCCGGACCGGGCCGAGGTTCATGCCGCGCTGGTGAACGCGTCCGTGTACTCGTTCCGTGTCAGCGTGGTAATCGCCGCCGGCCTCGCCGTGCTGGGAGGCCTGGTCGCACTCGTCGGGATCGAGAATCCTCGTCGCAAGGTGCCCTGCACCGACTGCCCGGGAGGCGCGCTGGCCGCTGGAAACGCGGACACCGTGCGCGCCCCCCAGACGCGCGAGCCGGAGCCGGTCGCTGCCGGCACCGCGAAATGACGATCTACACGGTCGGCCACTCGACGCGCTCTGCGCAGGAGCTGCTGGCGCTGCTCCGCCAACCGGACGTCCAGGTGGTTGCCGATGTCAGAGCCTTTCCCAGCTCTCGGAGGCACCCGCAGTTCGACCGGGCCGCGATGGAGGAATGGCTCCCGGAAGGGGGGATTAGGTACGCCCATATGGCCGGGCTGGGCGGTCGGCGCAAGCCGGCACCGGGCTCGTCAAACACCGCGTGGCGCGAGAGCGCCTTCCAGGGCTACGCCGACTACATGGCGTCGTACGAGTTTCGCAGCGCACTCGCCGCCCTGGAGAAAGCGGCTCGCCAGTCGCCGACCGCGATCATGTGCGCCGAGGCGGTGTGGTGGCGCTGCCACCGCCGGCTGATCGCCGATGCGCTTACCGCCCGTGGATGGCGTGTCGAGCACCTGGGGGTGGGAGAGCCTCCTCGCCGCCACGAGCTGCCCGAGTTTGCGGTAGTCGAGCCGGACGGATCGATCACCTATCCGCCACGGCAAGCGACGCTGCTCGAACCGTGAGCAGCGCCGCTGATCCCTAAGCGCGACTCAGCACGACGATCGGAATCTCGCGGATTCCGGTGGTGCGCTCCTCGTAGACCTCAAAGCCCGGATAGAGGTCGACCATCGCCGACCACAGGCGCTTGCGCTCCTCGGCTGAAGCCGTCCTCGCCATATAGTCGCCGGTGCGCCCGCCCGGCGCGTACACCTTCACCCGCGGGTTGGCGCAGACGTTGTGGTACCAGGCGGGATGCTTCGGTCGCCCCGTGGCTGAGGCGACCATCACGAGCTCGCCGCCCACGTCCTTGAACAGCAGCGGCGTGCGGCGGATCTCGCCGCTCTTCGCGCCCGCTACCTCCAGGCACAGGACAGGCTGCCCGAGCGACAGGCTGATGCGGCCATTGGTCAGCGGCAGCAGTCGGCGATCGACCGGATTGGCGACGTTGAGGTAAAACCAGCTGCCGGGTCGCGACGCCGCGAAGGCGGCGAGCGCGCGCTCGACGGGATTCATCGGCCGCGGAGGCACGAGCGCAAGCCTATTTGCGCCTGGCGCGTGCCGGCAACCTGAAGAGACCCGGGAAGCGCAACGCGACGAACGGGTTGCCCGCCAGCTCGAGCCGGCCCGACGCGAGCAGCTGCGGGAAGCCAACGGCACCGCTCACCAGCCGGATCAGGTCATCGGCACCGAGCGTGGCGGTCGCGGCTGGATCAGACGGCGGTCCTGCGCTCACCTCACAGCGCCCATCGGCGACCGTGAGGGCAAACCGCGCCGGCCCGCGCCCTCGCGGATCCCTGACCCGCAGCTCGAACACGGCGTGGAGATCCCGAGCCGCCTTGGGATCGAACCGGCGTGGGATCGCATGCTGGATCACCCGCACGATCGCGCGGTGCGGGATCGGCCTTCTGTCGAGCCGTGCCACGCGCGACCCACCGCGGCTCAAAATCGCCTGAGCTCGCACCCGCCCGCGCTCGCTAATCGCGCTCATGACATCAGGTGCTCCATCGCCTCGGTCGGATCCGAGAACAGCATCAGGGCGTCATCCGTGGCGACCATTCGGCCATAGTGGGTCGACATCTCGTGCTGAATCGAGTAGGCGTCGATCTCGTAGCCGAGCTCCTCGGAGACCTCGTCGTAGGGGATCACGAGCCGGTCCTTGGCGCGGATGTCCCAGAAGGCCGGCTGCTCGTGCACGACGATGTCCTCGCGCTCGGAGAGGATTCGTGCCACTGCGTCACCCTCGGCGCTCTTGGCCATCACGATCCCGACGAAGTCGTAGGTGCCCTCGCCATCGGCGGGCGGGGGTGGCGGCGCCGCGGCCACCGCGCCGCCGGCGCCAGCCGTGGCCCGCCGTTCGCGGGGCGGGCGAACGCGGCGCGTGGCGGGCGAGGGCGCCGCGACCGCGGCCTCAGCTGGCTCATACCCCACCAGCGAACACAGCTCAGGCAGCCCCGCCTCTTCAAGCGTCTGACCGGCGTACGCCTGGACCCGCTCGGTCGCGTTGTTCGCGTCGATCCCGGTGGGTATCTCGTCGGCCAGCGGCGTGAGGGCCAGCGCCGCCTCGACCGACCGCGGGAGCCAGTCTCGGATCCAGTCTGAGATCGTGGCGCGGTTCGCCTCGCCGAAGCGGGTGTCGTCTAGCAGGAAGCGCACCAGTGCGACCGTCCAAGCCCGCGCCCACTCCCACTCCTGAGTCTCGACCCGCGCCAGCACGGGAGTGACGGTGTCTCCATTGGCCGCGGCGGCGCGCGTGCCCAACTCGCGGCGAATCAGCGTCGCCACGACCGGCTCGAAAGCCAAATTTGCGGCGATCACGACCTCGCCCCAATCGGCGGTCGCCGCAAGTCGTTCGAGCAGACGCCGGGTCGGCTGCCACGGCTCATCTTCAAGGAACGCATCACGGGCCGTCTCGATCGGCAGTCCGACGTCGAGGTGCTCCTCGAGGTCCATGGCGTAGAGCACGATGGCCTGCGCCGAGCGCTGCTTCATCGCCGCCTGGAGGCAGACGCATGTCGATACCGAATCCGACAGGCAGTCTCGGCCGGCGGTGGCCAGCGCGAACCACAGCCCGTGCTCGACGTAGGCCGGCACCTGTAGGAAATGACGGAGGAACTCGACCCACTCCGGAGCGAAGTCCTCGATCAGTCCCTCCTGGAGGGCGGAGCGCATCGCTCCCTCGATCTGGTGCTCGACCGCGGTACCCACCTGGTAGTAGGGCCGCTCCCACTGCTCGCCCGGGTCTCGGAACTCGAACCAATCGCACGCTCTCAAGGTTGTGGAAGCGTCATCCCACGTCCCGCGGCCGTCCTCGAAGCTGACCGGCCAGCCGCGCCGCAGGTGGCGGTGGACCGAGGGCTGGGTATCGACCGTGACGTCCTCGTAAAGCGTCGGCCGTCGCTTCTGCGGGATGTACCAGGAGAACTGACGCTCGGCCTCATCGCCGGAGGGGGTGGCGGCAGCGACGCGCTTGGTGGGCGCCGCCCCGGCGCTGTCGGTCCGTGCCGGATCCGCCTCAGCCGCCGTCGTGAACTTGTCCTGGAAGATCCGCTGCTCGTCGATCTTGTGCTTTTCGATCAGCATCGGCTCCGCCGCCTCGAGCATCGGGGGTGGCCCGCACATGTAGACGTCGGGCTCTGCCAGTTCGCCCGCGCCGAGGAGCTCGTCGACCGCTTCGAGTATCGACCGGTCCGGGAACGTCTGGATGGAGAAGTCGGCGAGCTTCAGGCCGCCGATCTCCTCGGAGCAAAGCGGGGTGCGGGTGGCGAAGAACACGCGCACTGGGCGGCTGCAGCCCGTCGCCTCGAGCTGGCGCAGGAGCGACAGCATTGGCCCGATCCCCGTCCCCGCGGCGATCATCAGGATCGGGCGCGCGTTCTCCCGGACGCGGAGCGCGCCATAGGGGCCGGTGAAGCCGACCTCATCGCCCGGCTTCAGCTGGCCGTCGAGCTTTCCGGAGAAGCGCCCGCCCGGGTAGCGCTTGACGATCAGCTCGATGCGCCCGGCATCTGCGTTCGCCATCGAGAACGAGCGCTTGGCACCATCGACGTGGACATCCACGAATTGGCCGGGCGTGAAGGAGAAGCCCGGCGCGTCAAGGACGACGCGGCTGATGTCGTCCGTGAGCGGCTCGATCGCGGTCACGGTCGACACGCCGTCCCGGATCGGGTTCTCGAGCCGGTAGTTGTCGGGGTCGTAGTGGAGGAGCTCGATCACCAGATCCTGCTCGGGCATCGCCCGGCACATGAGCGAGTAGCCGCTCGACTCCTCCGAATCGGACAGCGCGAAGTTCGAGTAGGGCTTCAGCGCCACCTCGCCCTCGATCAGGAAGCACTTGCACGCCGAGCACTGCCCCTCGCGGCAGCCGTAGGCCAGGTTGTAGCCCTGGCGAAAGGCCGCGTCGAGGACGCTCTCGTCCGGGGCGCAGTCGATCTCCTCGCCGATCGGCTCGAAACGGACCTTCATTCCAGCGGGGCTCCGGTGAGGAGGTCCTCCTCCGCGAGCTCCAGGGGGACCGAGCCGTCGCCGGCCGGCACCGAGGACCAGTCGCCGGAGGGCAGTCCCAGCTCCTCGGCCGTGCGGATATTGGGCGAGACGATCTTCAGGTCGTGGGCACGGATGTCGGACAGCGTCCACCGCCGGGGGCCTCCATCCCCGTCGCCGGACCCGAGGTGAGGCTGGCCGATCAGCGTCTGGCCGTCGGAGCGCACAAGCCCCAGATCCTCGATGACCTGCGATGACTCCCAACCGTGGTAGCGGTCGAAGAAGTTGCGATCGCCGGTGTAGCGGCCGGGATTCGACTCATCGAGCCACGCACACTCGGGCGAGCAGTAGAACCGCGTCCGGGGCGGTTGGGGGTTGGGCGGGTGGGGATCTGAAACGATCCGGTGGCGGCGGTCCTGCTCGGAGACGCAGAAGCCCTGGCAGGTCCAGCACGAGGGCGGCGCGAGGCGCAGGAAGTCGAGCAGCAGCAGCCGGGCGTTGGGATCGACGCCGTGGCGGTAGGCCTCGAAGAATGCGCCGTACTGGGCGTACCAGCCCGGGTACTTGTCCTCGAACCACTCGAAATCGCGCTCGTCCAGCGGGTCGATGCGCCAGTTGGCAAGCGGCCAGGCCGCGAACAGAAACAGCGCGTGCCGGTGGTGGACGCCGTTCACGATCCGCTCCCGGGCCCGCTCGAAGATGTCGGGCGGGATGTCGAGTCCCAGCTTGCCGAGCTTCATGATGTAAGCCCGGTGCCAGTCGTCGCGCACCCAGCGGTCCCACTTGTCGAGGAACGACTCGGGATCCGAGCGGTCGCGCGAGAAGTACTCGATCACGATCGCCGAGAACACGTCGATGAAAGCGTGGTTGATCCAGAATGCCTGCTGCAGGTCGCGCTCGATCAGCGGCGCGTTGTGGTCGTCCTGGAGGACGGTGAGCAGCGTCGCGTAGCCGTTTGAGATGTGGCGCGCCTCGTCAGACTGAACGCTGAGGTACGTAGTCGGCAGCGTGAAGTCGCCGTTTCGGGCCGCGACGTCGGGGGTGGCCACGAACACGACGTTCGTGAACGCCGTCTCGGCAACGACCTGGAGCGTGAACGCGCACTGGATGGGGTCCCCGACCATGAAGTGCGAGAGCATGTTCAGTCCCGGAGAGAGCATCACCGAATTCGCGAGCGCCTGCGGACCGATGTTCCAGCTGGCTGGATCGGGGACGTGCTTGGCGTACCAGCGGGCGAGAGACATCTGCATGCCGGTGTGGCGGATCTCGTCCACGAACTGGACGTGGTAGCCGTTTCGAAGCTCGTTGTTGGGCACGGCGCTCATCAGCATCGACATACAGCGCCCGGCGCCGATCTCCGCAAAGTTGGTGACGGGGATGAAGGCTTTGAGGATCTCGAGCCACCGCTCGTGCGCCTTGTGCGGCATATCCGCCCGCACCGCGGCGTCGTGGCCGCCATACACCCGCTCGTCCTTCTCCAGTTCCATCGGCAGGTACTCCCGCATGATGTGCTTCATGGGGTCCTTGGCCTTGTTCGGGAAGCGGTACCGGGTGGGATACCGGCGCGCCGGCTGGTGGTAGGAGGGCTCCCAGCCCAGCTGCGCGATCCGCTCGTGTGTCTTGGTGATGCTGCGGCGCCGAGTTGTCATGGTGCACACGCTACGCCTCTGTAGAGAGGGCGATCAACCGCCTCGAGCAACGTCTTTGCGGGAGGCCTTTGTAAAGATTTGACAATGGAGCGCGGGCGAGCGGATTCCCGGAGCATCCTCGGTGCCTGGGGCGCCGCGCCGCTCGAGCCGGAGACCGTCGCCGCGGTCCGGCCGATGGCCGGTCGCCTGGTGAACGACATCCTGGGTTCGGTCCGCGCCGCGAGCCCCATCTACGCGGATGTCCTCTCCGGCCCGGAGGGAGTCGGGATCCGCCTGGGGATCGAGCAGGCGGTCAGATCGTTTCTCGACGCCGTGGAGCGCGGCCAGCGGCCAGGCGCCGAAACCGGCGAGATCTGGCGACGGCTGGGCGAGGCGGAGTTTCAGGCCGGGAGGACCCTGGAGGCGCTGCGGGCGGCATTCCGGACTGGGGTTCGGGCCGCTTGGCGGGGCGCCGCCGAGCTCGCGAGCGAGGCAGGGGTGCCCACTCCGAGCGTGATCGCGCTGGCCGAGGCCATCTTCGTCTACGCCGAGAGCCTCACCGACGACGTCGTGGAGGGATATCTGCGGGCCCAGTCGGACGAGGCCACCGAGCGCGAGCGCCGCAGGCGCCGGCTCGGGGAGCTGTTGCTGGATCCGGACGGATACGACGCGCAGGCCATCGAGCACGCCGCGGAGCTCGCCCGGTGGGCCATGCCAAGGTCGCTCGCGGTGCTCGCGTTATCAGACGAGAGCCCGGGCGCCATCCCGAGGCGGCTGGACGTCGACGTCCTCGGCGGCTCCGACCAGGAGGGAGCGTTCCTTGTTATCCCCGATCCCGATGGGCCTGGCCGGCCGGCCGCTGTGAGACGGGCCGTCGGCTCCGAGGCCGCAGCGCTGGGCCCGACCGTCGTCCCCCGCGACGCGTGGCGCTCGCTGCGCTGGGCCCGTAAGGCGCTCGCGCTGGCGCACGCGGGCGCGATCGACGCGCGCCGTCGGTATCCGATACGCGCGCGGGAGCATCTGGCGACGCTCATCCTGCTGGGCGACGAGGAGCTTGCGGCGGCGCTCGCCTCCGACCGCCTGGCGCCGCTGCTCGCGTTGCCGCAGGTGGAGCGGGAGCGGCTGATCCAGACGCTAGGGGCATGGCTCGACCATCAGCGCCACACTCCGCGGGTGGCCGACGAGCTTCATGTCCACCCCCAAACCGTGCGCTACCGGCTCGGCAGGCTCAGGGAGCTGCTCGGCGAAATGCTCGACACCGCCGAAGGGCGGTTCGAGCTCCAGATGTCACTGCGTGCACTGCGCGTCCTCCCGGGGTAGGATCGCGAGACACCCAGGCGAAGGAGGACGGTGATGGCGGAGACGACTGAGGCCAGAAAGAACGCTGACGCGCAGAACAAAACCCCGGCTGCCGGTGCGACCAAGCGCAAGTCCCCGTCCGGGACGCGAAAGAAGGCCGCCGGGCCGGCGAAGAAGACCGCCGACACCGTGGCGCTGCCCAGCGGCCCGGTCGCGGAGCGCGTGGCCAAGCTCCGCGAGCTCTCGCAGACGGATTCCGAAGGCGCTCGGGAGGAGGCGTGGAACTGGATCAGGGAGCTGGGGGAGAGAGCTCGCTCGGATCGCGAAGGCGCGCTGGACGACCTCCAGGCGATGTTCCTCTGCGGGCGGCCTGCCGAGGGGATCGAGGGGCAGACCGAGGGGATCCTCGTGACGTGGACGATTGGGTCGCAGCGCGTTTGACTTCAACACCTACGTGGAGGCAGGCCGGCTGGACCCAAGCGTGGACGTGCTGGTGATCGATTACGAGAGCGTCAAGACCAACCCCGGGCTGCTGATCCGCCAGATCCGTGACGAGCTGGTGCAGATCGTGCCCGGCGCCAACCTGGGCAAGATGCTCGTCAATGTCCCGGGGCGCCGCGAGCCGTTCCCGGCCCTCTACTTCGCGCTGAAGTCGAACTACTGAGCGCTTCGATCTCGGCGTCGTCGAACGGGAGGCACACCTGACAGAAGTCCTGGCCGAACGCGGTCAGGCGGACGCTGCGATGGACGGTCTTGGCGCGACCGGCCTTCTTTATGGCCCGCATCGCGTCCGGCTGCGCCTCCAGTACCTGGTAGCGCATCGGGTTGTCGATCGGATCCCGCGGGAACCAGACCAGCCCGAGCCGATCGAGGTTGTTGAGGTACAGCGGGACCCGGTCCGGATGCCGGCAGCCAGACTCTGCCCCGATCAGGTTCAGTCCCTGGGCAACTAGCTGCGAGCCGACGCCTATCAGGTTGGCGGCCCGTACGTCGATTGTCGGCTGCGCGCCCTCGACGGCCAGTAGCCGGAGAATCCGGGCCTCGTCGGGCGCAAGCTCGGACAGGATGCGGGCGTATGCGGGGTGAACGCCGTCCTCGGCGCCCACGTCTGCAGACTGGCGCAGGAGGTCCGCTCCCTGCTCGCGCAGAGACCGGCCATTGACGGGCTCGCGGCGCGCCGCGGCCCGCATACGGCTGGCTGGGCCCGGCATCAGCTGACGGACACGATTGTCGAGGTCCTGGATACCGAGCAGCTCGCGCGCGTAGCTGCGCAGTCCCGAGCCGAACTGCTGGAGCGCCCGGGCGGCCTCCTCGACCGACATCGCGCCTCTCACGACCTTGAGCGAGGTCTCGATCCCCCAGAGCGCTGTCCGCAGCCCGGCGCCGACCGCGACCCGTGCCAGCCCCGGCAGCACCTGGACCAGCTCGGTACTGGGCTCACGCGGCGCTTCGGTCGGTCCGCGCGGCTCCGCCGCCGCCCTGTGGTCGTCTTCCATCATCCGAAGATCGCGAAGTGGATGAGCCCGGCGCCGAAACCGAGCACTGCCCCATGCAGAAGGAGCAGCCACTCGTCCTGCCTGGTCGCGGTACGCAGCATCTCGCTGAAGTCTGCCGGTGGCAACTCGCGCATTCTCTCCGCGATCAGCTTACGCATGGTTGCGCTCTGGCTCCGGCTGAACTCGGGATCTTCCAACGGGGTCATCATCTGCCTCACGGGCTCGGTAGCGAACGAGCGTGAGATGCGGTCGTACTCCTCGGACCCGACTGCGACGCGCACCGCTGCCCGGGCGCGGCCGGTGGCGCGGTCTATCGCCGGCCGCATCGCGGTTTCGATCAGGTTTCGGGTCCGATCGCCGCGGGGCCCGTCCAGGAGCTCGTGGCCGAAGTTTCGCACCGTCAGGACCTCGTCGGCGACGATCCGGGCGTAGACGTCTGCTACCTCTGGCTGGCGTCGGATGAACAGGCCGTGAACGCGCAATGGGCCGAACCGCCAGGGCTCGGGAGGCTCGTAGATCATCCATAGGGCCAGCCAGTTGGTGACGTAGCCGACGATCACCCCCAGGATCGGTAACAGCCACCAGAACGACAGGAAGTGCGTGATCGCCGCCACCGGGATGCCGAGCGCGAAGCCGAAGTAAAAACCGAAGTTCTGGATGAACTTGAGCTCCCTGCGGCCCATGTCGAGGAAGATGCGGTTTGCCAGATCCGGCTGCTCCTCGAAGCGCCTGATCACCATCAACTTGACGTCGGCCAGCTGCTCGATGTTGTCGCCGATCTCGTTCGTCAGCTCGCGCACGATCGCCGGCAGTTGCTGGAGGACTCGGGCATGCACCATGGCCTTGACCTGTGGCGGCAACTCGCCCCACAACCGCGGATGCTCACGGCTCATGATTCTCTCGACGGTGGCGCGCATGTCGTCGCGCGTGGTCTGGATGATCTGCTCGGCCATCTGCTCCGGATCGAGCTGGCGCCAGAACTCCGACGGCGTCCCCAGCTTGGCGATCCCGACGTCCACCGCCAGGCTCCCCATCTTTGCCGAGCGGGAGGGGACGATCCCCTGCCAGCCGATCCCGCCGACCATCAGCCCCGGGATCTGCTGCAGGCGTCGGGGCAGGAACCTCGCCAGCATCGCCAGCAGCTTGAACCGCAGGCCTTTGAACTGGACGGGATAGAACAGCATCAGCACCCCGGTCCAGTTCGTGACATAGCCGATCGCGCCCGTGAAGAACGGAACCGTGATCAAGGCCAGCGTGCTCTTGCTCAAGTCGGGACAACGGTATCTTGCGCGCCCATGGCATTTGTTGCCGTAATCACCGGCGCCTCCAGCGGGATCGGCGAAGCCGCGGCCCGACGACTCGCGCGGGAGCCTGATGCCAGGCTGGTGCTGGTAGCCCGGCGCGAGGACCGTCTGCGCGCTCTGGCCTCCGAGCTCGGCGGCGCGACAGTGGTCGCCGTGGACCTCCTCCAGGACGGTGCGCCCGAGCGCGTGCGAGAGGCGGTGCAGCGCGAGCACGGGGAGCTTCACATGCTGGTCAACAACGCCGGCGGGTCCTGGCGGGGACCGTTCGGCGATGTCGGCTGGGAGAACGTGGAGCGACACATGAAGCTGAACTTCGAGGCTCCGGTGCGGCTGACCGAGGCCCTGCTGCCCTTGCTTAGGGCGACGGCCGCCGCCGGCGGCGGCGGGCGACGGGCGTCGATCGTCAACGTCGCCAGCACCGCGGGCCGCGTGTCGCGTCCGGGGTCGGGCTCCTACTCGGCGAGCAAGTTCGCACTGGCAGGCTGGAGCGATTCGCTGTATGCCGAGGAGCGCCCGCGCGGCGTGCATGTGGGGCTCGTGCTGCCGGGCTTCGTCAAGACAGAGGGATTCCCAGCCAAGGAGCTGCTCGCCTCTCCCGTGACGCGACGGATCGTGTCGAAGCCCGAGGTGGTGGCCGAGGCGATAGTCGAGGCCGGGCCGGGCGGGAAAGCGGAGCGGTACGTGCCGCGTGGCTACTGGCTGGCAGCCGTGGCGCGGATCCTGGCGCCTGCCCTCGTTCGACGGGCGACCGGGGGCGGCGCGTTGTCGACGACCACGCCCGCGACCGAAGCGCAGTCCGCCCCGGGTCCGGACGACAGCAGCACACCGACTGCGCCCGCCGCCGACTAAGTGGCCGCCACCGCAGGCCGCCGACTAACCTACACCCCTGTAAACATAATCAGGAGCAGAAGATGAACTCAACAGTCCGCCGCGTGGCTGTTCTCGGCGGCTCGCGAATTCCGTTCGCCCGTCAGAACGGACCGTACGCGAGGGCCTCCAACCAAGACATGATGACCACGGCGCTGAATGCGGTCGTGGAGAAATTCGGCCTCGCTGGCGAACGGCTCGACGAAGTAGCCGCCGGAGCGGTGCTCAAGCACAGCCGCGACTTCAACTTGTCGCGCGAGTCTGTGCTGGGCTCGAAGCTGGCCCCGGAGACGCCGGCCTATGACGTGCAGCAGGCATGCGGCACCGGGCTGGAGGCGACGATCCTTGTGGCCAACAAGATCGCACTGGGCCAGGCCGACGTCGCGGTCGCCGGTGGCGTCGATACCACTTCGGACGCGCCCCTGGCACTCAACGAGGACCTGCGCGAGATCCTGCTGGAAGTCAACCGGACAAAGAGCAACGCCGGCCGGTTGCGGGCGCTCGCGAAGCTTCGCCCGCAGCAGCTCGTCCCCGAGATCCCGCGCAACGCCGAGCCCCGCACCGGTCTGTCGATGGGCGAGCACTGCGCGATCATGGCGCGGGAATGGGGCGTGGGGCGCGAGGAGCAGGACGAGCTCGCGGTCCGAAGCCACCGCAAGCTGGCGGAGGCCTACGACTCGGGGTGGCTCGACGACGTGGTGGTGCCATTCCTCGGCCTGGAGCGCGACCAGAACCTCCGCCCCGACGCGAGCGTCGAGAGGCTCGCGCAGCTGAAGCCGGTGTTCGACTACGTTCACAAGCGCGAGGGCCTGCTGATGGCCCCGGCCTATGCCATGCCGCGGATGCTTCAGCGCGCGGGGATAAAGCTCCAGGACTTCGACTTCTATGAGATCCACGAGGCGTTTGCCGCCCAGGTGCTGTGCACCCTGAAGGCCTGGGAGGATGAGCGGTTCTGCTCCGAACGGCTGGGGCTGGACGAGCCTCTGGGCTCGGTCGACCGCGACAAGCTGAACGTCCACGGAGGCTCGCTTGGCGCCGGCCACCCGTTCGGGGCGACCGGGGGACGTATCGTCGCCGGGCTCGCAAAGCTCCTGTCGGAGAACGGCTCTGGCCGCCGAGGCGTGATCTCGATCTGCGCCGCCGGCGGGCTCGGTGTCACTGCGATCATGGAGGCGGCGTAGCCATGGCCGACCGCTATCAGCAACTCGTGAACACGCCGATCGGACGGATCGTCAGCAAGCAGGTCGGGCTGCCCTCCCCGGTCAAGCTGGAGCGATACGAGCCCGGGCAGCCGCTGATCTCCGGGCCGGTGCTGGTCGGCGCGGCGCGCGGAGGAAGGCTCAAGGATGCCGCCGAAAGCGTGCTGCGCGAAGCCGACGCCGAGGTGTTCTCCGGGATCCCCGGCGTCGATGAGACGTTCAAGGCCCTGGTGTTCGACGCCACCGGGATCACCTCCAGCGAGGAGCTCCGCGAGGCCTGGAGCTTCTTTCATCCGGTGATTCGAAGCGTGCGGCGCTCAGGCCGGGTGATCGTACTCGGCACGCCACCTTCGGACGCCAGCAATCCGGTCGAGGCGGTCGCTCAGCGGGCGCTCGAAGGGCTCGTGCGCTCACTCGGCAAGGAGGTCCGCAGGGGGGTCACCGCGCAGCTGCTGTACGTGGCGCCGAAGGCGGAGGACCAGCTGGCCTCCACGCTTCGGTTCTTCGCCTCCCCGAAGTCGGCATACGTCTCCGGGCAGGTGGTACGGATCGGGCCAGCGGTATCCAAAGCGGTGCCGGGGCCGGACTCAGGTCTCACGATCGACTGGGAGCGGCCCCTGGACGGGAAGGTCGCGCTAGTGACCGGAGCCGCCCGGGGCATCGGCGCGGCCATCGCCGAGGTGCTGGCTCGCGACGGCGCCCACGTGGTCGGCGTCGACGTCCCGTCGCAGTCGTCGGAGCTGGACGCTGTCACCGGCCGCCTCGGCGGCTCGTCTTTGCTGCTCGACATCACCGCTCCCGACGCTCCGGCGGCGATCGCCTCCGGCCTCAAGGACGAGCACGGCGGGGTGGACGTGGTCGTACACAACGCTGGCGTCACCCGCGACAAGACCCTCGGGCGGATGAGCGAGGACCTCTGGGATCTCGTGCTGAGCATCAACGTGATCGCGCCGCAGCGAATCGACGAGGAGCTGTTCGAGCAGGGGGTTGTGCGGGACAACGGCCGGGTCGTGGGCGTCTCTTCGATCAGCGGCATCGCCGGCAACGCCGGGCAAACCAACTACTCGACCTCCAAGGCCGGCGTGATCGGGATGGTCGAGGCCTGGGCGCCCGAGCTGGCCAAGCGCGGGGGAACGATCAACGCCGTCGCCCCGGGGTTCATCGAGACCGCGATGACCGCCGCCATGCCGATCACGATCCGGGAAGCGGGCCGGCGGATGAACAGCATGGCCCAGGGCGGGCTTCCCGTGGACGTGGCGGAGACGATCGCCTGGATGGCGAATCCGGCGTCGGCCGGTGTCACAGGGAACGTGATCCGCGTCTGCGGCCAGAGCCTGCTGGGGGCCTGATGTCTGAGGAACGGTCGTACGACTCGCCGCCCGGAATGCTGGCGCTGTTTGCACGGGCCGGCGTAGGGCTGGTCCCAGGCGCGTCGAAGCTGCCGTTCATCGGCGGAGGGCGCGGCAAGGAGATCCCTTCCCTCACCCTGCGGTTGAGCGACCTGTCAATCGACCGCGACAAGCTCACGGCCTACAGCCGAGTGTGCGGCTTTCAGCTCTCCGACATACTGCCGGCCACTTACCCCCACATCCTCGCCTTCCCGCTGCATCTGTCGCTGATGACCGACACCAGCTTTCCGTTCCCGGCGATCGGGCTCGTCCACATCTCAAACCAGATCACCCAGCGCCGCCCGATCCGGGCCGACGAAACGCTCGCCCTTCGGGTTTGGGCCACCAAGCTCGAGCCACATCCGAGGGGGAAGAAGTTTTCGATCCGGACGGAGGCATCGGTCGGCGACGAAGTGGTGTGGGAGGAGGTCTCTACCAACCTCCGCCGCGGGGGCGAGGGCGGGCCAGCGCCCGGGGAGCGAGAACGCCAGCGCCAGGCCGAGGAGCTACCGGCGGCGGCCACGTGGCGCCTGCCCGGCGACCTCGGCCGCCGCTACGGCTCCGTCTCCGGGGATATCAATCCCATCCACATGCACTCGCTGAGCGCGCGCCTGTTCGGCTTTCCGTCGGCGATTGCGCACGGCATGTGGACCAAGGCGCGTTGCCTGGCGGCCCTGGCCAATCGGCTGCCCGAGGCCTTCACCGTCGAGGCTTCCTTCCGCCGGCCAATTCTGCTGCCTGCGACGGTGGAGTTCGCCGAAGCGTGGGCGGAGGACGGCACGGCCCGCTTCGCGGTTCGGGACGCGAAGAAGGGAACGCCGCATCTGGACGGTTCGCTCAAGCCGCAGGCGTGAGCTTTTCCTCGACGGTCCCCGAGCCCGGCGGCGTAGCCTCTGGGCGCTCGGCCAGCTCGTCGAACATCTCCCTGACACGATCGAGGATTGCGGCGGCGGTCACCAGGTCCCGGTCGGTGAACTCCGCCAGTGCCGCCCGCCATCGGGGCTCGAATAGAACCCGCCGGGACTCCACCACTTCCCGACCGCGTCCGGTCAAGGAACTGAGAACTACGCGTTTGTCCTGGCCTGAACGGACCCGCTTGACGAGCCCTGCTCTCTCCATGGCCTCGAGCATCTGGGTGGCGCTGGCGGGCGAAACGTCGGCCGCGAGCGCCAGCTCCCCGGCCGATAGAGCCTCGCCCGCCGCCAGGCTGAAGAGCAAGCTGTACTGGGCGTAGCTGAGATCCCCAGGACGGTGGGTCTCCCGACCGCGCAGCCGGCGGACGGCGGCCATCGCGGCTTTGAAGGATTGCCCGAACTGCTCCTGGGGGTCGCGGGCCGTCACGCGGCTGCCTCCACGAGCGCCTCCTTGGGTACTTCCTCCTGGGTTTTTCTGCGGGCGGCGCGCTCGGCACGCATCAGGACGATGCACGGGCCGATTCCCACCGCGGCGATGATGGCTGAGGCCCAGAAAGCGGTCCCGTAGGCCGACGCCGCGGCCGCGGTGGTGTGCGCGCCGGCCAGCGCTCGCTGCAGCACGACGGCTAGGACCGCGGTGCCCAGCGAGCCTCCCACGCGCTGGAGCACGTTGAGCTGCGGGGTGGCGTCTGACAGCTCAGAGCGCTCGAGTGACGCGAACGCCGCCGTCATGGCGGGCATGAACCCGAAGCCGATGCCGGTGCCGCGCAGGAACAGGATGATCGAGAGCCAGACGATCGAGGTGTGGGCGCCGATCAGGCCGAATGGGATCGTCCCCACTGCTGTGATGGTCACGCCGATTAGCGCGATGGGGCCGCCGCCGAAGCGGTCCGACAGCTTGCCGGCGAGCGGCATGACGCTTGCGGCGCCCAATCCCTGGGGCGCCAGCAACAGCCCGGCGTCGATCACGCTCTCGTGGCGAACGTCCTGCCAGTACAGCGGCATCAGGATCATGGCCCCGAACAGGGCGGCGGCCAGACAGAACATGGCCACCGATGCGGAGGAGAACGTGGGCCGCCGAAAGAGGCGAAGGTCGAGCAGCGGCCGCCGGGCCCGTAGCGCATGTAGCACGAACAGCCCGATCAGGGCCAGGCCCGCCAGCAACGAGACGAGCACCTTGGGCGAGGTGAAGCTGCCGGTGGAGCCGATCTCGGCCAGACCGTAGATGAGGAGCGGCACGCCGCTTGACATCAGCAGCAGGCCCCGCACGTCCAGGCGGTCGGTGGGCTTGGGCTTGACCCACGGAAGCACCCGAAGGGCGGAGACCACGGCCAGCACGCCGATCGGCACGTTCACGTAGAAGATCCATTGCCAGCTCGCGTTCTGGATGATCAGTCCGCCGACTGTGGGGCCGAGGATCGGCGCCAGCATCACGGGCACGGCCACGATGCTCATCACACGGCCCATGCGCTTCGGGCCGGCTGCCTCGGCCATCATCTGCTGACCAAGGGGCATGATCATGCCGCCGCCTAGGCCCTGCAGGACGCGGAACAGGATCAGCTCGGTGGTGGATGTGGCCAGACCGCAGAGCGCTGACCCGACCGTGAACAGCACCACCGACGCCAGGTAGACCTGCTTGGCCCCGAACCGGCGCCCGGCCCAGCCCGAGACCGGGATGGCGGACCCCAGCGCCAGCATGTAGCCGGTGACGACCCATTGGACGCTGGAGATGGTCGCGTGGAGGTCGCGGCTCAGCGTCGCCAGGGCGACGTTGACGATCGTCGTGTCGAGGATCGACATGACGGTGCCGACAAGCACCACAAGGCTCACGCGCCAGACGGCGGCGTCGATGCGATCGGACTCAGCTGCGGCGTTCTCGGCAACAGTCATGAGGTACCTAAAGGTTAGGGACTGAACCATAGTTGGTCAAGAACCCGCCGGGGCGCGCGGCGAGGGCAGGGGGCCGCGCGGGGCGAGCGGAGGGGCGCGGGGGCGCGCCGCCCGCCCCGGCGGGCCCCACCCAGGCCCTGTCGAAGAAACCGCAGGTATAGACCCGGTTTCTCGACAGCCTCAGCGCCGGAGTCCTCGCCGCCGTCTATCGTCAGTGACGTGACCAGGTTCAGCGAGCTCGGCCTTGCGCCCGAGCTACTCGATGCACTCCGCGACGTCGGCTACGAGGCACCCAGCCCCATCCAGGAGCAGGCGATTCCGCCGCTGCTCGAGGGGCTGGACGTGATCGGCCAGGCGCAGACGGGCTCGGGCAAAACGGCGGCGTTTGGGCTGCCGATGCTCCAGCAGGTTGACCATGGCGAACAGGAGGTGCAGGGCCTCGTCCTCACGCCCACGCGCGAGCTGTGCATCCAGGTGACCCAGGCGCTGCGTGCGTACGGTTCCCGCAAGGGCGTTGACGTGGTGGCGGTATTCGGCGGAGCTCCGATCCGTTCCCAGCAGGCGCAGCTCCGGGCCGGCGGCCAGGTGGTCGTGGGCACCGTGGGGCGGGTCAGGGACCTGATCTCGCGTCACTCGCTGCTGCTTCACACCTGCCGGTTCGTGGTGTTGGACGAAGCCGACGAGATGCTCGACCTGGGGTTCCTCGAGGACGTCGAGCGGATCCTGGCGCTGATGCCGGCGAGCCGCCAGACCGCGTTGTTCTCGGCCACGATGCCCCCGCCGATCAGGCGCCTGGCGGACCAGTACCTCTACCACCCGGTGACGGTCAAGGTGAAGGCGGCGACGCTCACGGTCGAGACGGTGGAGCAGTTTGCGCTCGAGGTCTCGCCACGCGAGAAGGCCGACGCGCTGGTGCGGCTCCTGGACGCCGAGCGTCCCGATCAGGCGATCGTGTTCGTACGCACCAAGATCCGCTGCGAGCAGCTGTTCCGCGTGCTGCGCGACCGGGGACTGAACGTCAAGGCGCTACACGGTGACATGACGCAGGGAGCCCGAGACGGGGTGATGATCTCGTTCAAGGAGGGGCGGCTGCCGCTGCTCGTGGCCACCGATGTCGCCGCCCGGGGGCTCGACATCTCGGGCGTCTCGCACGTGATCAACTTCGACGTACCCACCTCGCCCGACGGCTACGTGCACCGGATCGGGCGCACGGCGCGGGTGGGGCGCAGTGGCCGCGCGATCACGTTGTACGAGCGTCGTCAGCGCCGGGAGATCGAGGCCATCGAGCGGCACGCCGGTGTCAAGCTGGCGCCGTGGGTCAAGGATGCTCACGTCGCGCCGACGCCCATCACGGCGCCGCCGCGGCGGCACTCGAAGCCTCACGTCTCGGCCGACGGCGAGGGGCCGGTGCGCAAGCTGATCGTCGCCGGTGGCCGCGCCGCAGGGCTCGAGCCCTCGGACATCATCCACGCCATCACGGTCGCCAGCGGTCTCGACGGCGAGGCTGTCCGCAACGTGCGCGTTCTCGAGCGGTTCGCGCTCGTCGAGGTCCCGGAAAAGGACGCCGACCGGGTCGTGGAGCGGGTCGGAGCCTCCGAGGGCCTACGAATCGAATCCGCTCGAAGGTAGGCTTCGCCGCCATGAGCAAAGCCAAGATGCACACCACGCAGGGCACGATCGAGCTCGAGCTGTTCGACGAGGACGCGCCGAAGACCGTCTCCAACTTCCGCAAGCTGGCCGGCGAAGGCTTCTACGACGGGATCATCTTCCACCGCGTGATCCGCGACTTCATGATCCAAGGCGGGTGTCCGCAGGGCACGGGAACCGGTGGGCCGGGCTACACGTTCGAGGACGAGATCAACCAGCACAAGGTCGTTCGCGGTGCGCTGGCGATGGCCAACGCCGGGCCGAACACGAACGGCTCGCAGTTCTTCATCGTCACCGCAGATGAGGCCCCATGGCTCGACGGCAAGCACACCGTCTTCGGGCAGGTGACGGCGGGGATGGACGCGGTGGACACGATCGAGGGTCAGCCCACGGGCGCCAACGACCGGCCGCTCGATCCTCCGAAGATCGAGGCGATCGAGTTCGACGCCGCTTGAAGCGCGGGCTCGACGGCCGCCGAGAGGCCCGGCTCCGTCGACACGCTCCCGCGCGGGTGCCGGTAGCCCATCGGCTCAGTTATTCGTGAGGTCCGCGACCTGCGTCAGGCGGAAGGAGTTCCCGGATGGGTCCCGGAAGCCAGCATCGATTCCGTACGGACGCTCCTCCGGCTCCTCGGTGAACTCGACGCCGCGGCTTTTGAGCTCCTCGTAATCACCCTGCACATCATCGGTGGTGAAGAACACGGTGCCGGCGAAGCCCTTGGCCATCAGCGTCTTGACCTGCTGGGCCGTCTCAGGATCCATCACCGGCGGACCGGGGATGGCCATCAACACGATCGAAATGTCGGGCTGGCGTCTGTCCTCCGTTTCGGTCGCCTGATTGCGTGATCGGCAACCTAGCCCGGGGCGCCACCGTTGTCTTCTCGAAACGTGCGGTGTTGGGGACGTCCGTAGACGCGCAGCACGCAGGTCGGAACCAGGGCGCGCTGCGAGGCCGGAGGAAAGCGGGAGCGGTACGAGGTCGGAGAAGATCCGAACATCCGCTTGAAGCTGGTCGTGAACGAGCCGACGCTCTGAAGCCCGACCGAGAAGCAGACCTCGGCCACGGACTTATCGGTCATGCGCAGCAGCGCTGCTGCCCGCTCGAGCCGCCTGGTGAGAAGGTAGGCGTGGGGTGACTCGCCGAACGTCTGCCTGAACTCCCTGCTGAAGTGCGCCCGCGAGAGGCCCGCGGCCGTGGCCATCTCATCGACGCTGAGCGTCTCGAAATAGCGTGCGTCGGCCAGGTCCTTGGCACGGAGCAGATGGCGGGCAGGCGGAGGAAAGGCCATCGGGTTTCTGAGAGTAGCCTTGCCGGTCCTGTGGACGGCACGCGTCCCGTCTTCTACTACGACTTCAGCTCTCCGTACGCCTACCTGGCAGCGAGCCGGGTGGACGACCTGCTGCCCGTTCGGCCGGAATGGCGGCCGATCGCGTTCGGTGTGATCGTCCGCCGCCTCGGCAAGCAGCCCTGGTCGTTCAAGGAGAACCGCAACAGGGACTTCGACGAGATCGCGCGACGAGCCGCGGACCGTGGAATTCCGGAAGTCCGCTACCCGGAGGGCTGGCCGGTCGAGACCTACTCGCTGGCTTCGCTCCGAGCGGCGCTGGTTGCCTCCGATGACGGGGAGGACCGGCTGCGGGCCGTTTCGCGCGAGCTGTTCCGTACCGCGTTCGTCGACGGCCGGCACCTCGCAGATCTGGATGCGGTGCTGGATGCCGCAGAGCGGGCCGGCATGGACCGGGCCCGCGTACGCGCGGCGATCGAGACGACCGAGGTCAAGGAGCGCCTTCGCGCCGAGACCGACGCCGCACTCGACCGCGGCGTCACAGGGGTGCCCACTGTCGCCGTCGGCGATCGGCTCTTCTGGGGCGATGACCGGCTGGAGGAGGCGGTCGAGGCCGCGGCCGGGTTGGCCACCGCCGCCGAGGACTGAGTCCGGCTACCGCATCGCCTTCCAGGGCGCGAACGCGTTGTCGGGGTTGATCGCGTCGGCCAGCGCTGGGTGATGCCGGCGAACGACGTCCCCGAACAGGTTGTCCTCTACCCAATGGATGCCCTCGGGCGTGTACACCTCGGGCGTGTAGTCGCTGGTGAAGAAGCGGTCTGACTTCAGCCGCCGGGAGGCCATCAGGATGAAGATCCTGAACGCCGTATCCGAGAAGCCGAACCCCGGCGGAAGCGCCTCGCCGAGCATCCCGACCTGCGTGTCGACCTTGTCGATGTCGTCGCCGTAGACGTCGCGGATCTGCTCGTTCCACTCCGGATTCGGCGTCAGATCGTCGAACTTCTCGATCCGCGGCTTGCGTAGCTTCTGGCGGAAGTCGTTGTAGCGCGGGACGCCGCGCTCCCGGTCGCGGAGGATGTCAATCGTGCCGATGTCGACGTGGTCGCCATTGATCCTGACCAGGTTGCGAAGCGCATCGGGATGATTGTGGAGCGTGATCGCGCCGGGATGCGCAAGGCCGAACGAATAGATCCAGTCAGGTAGACGGAGACGAACTCGCTGGTGATCGAGTACGGCGCAGTGTGGTGGTCGAGGGGGGAGCCGACGATGCCGGATAGGAGCTCACCGGAGCCGATGTGGCCGAAGCGCTTCTTGACCCACTTCGGCAGCACGCCGTACCAGTTGGAGTTCATCGCGACCTCGAGCGCGGGATGGGCCAGGATCCCCGGCGTCCACTCGACGGTGTGGATCTTGGCGATCAGCGCTGCGTTGATCAGCCGGGCCTTGAGGAACAGCTGCTCGTCTTCCCACGTCGGATGATGCGAGGAGAGCATGTCGCAGATCGCGTTGTGCTCCTTGGCGAACAGCGTATGCATCACCGACAACCCGGCCCAATAGTTGTCGCTGAAGCCCGTCAGGTCGACGCCATTCAGGGCCTTGTTGGTCTCCTCCGGCAGCCGGCCATCGATCATCGCCAGCTTGCCATCCTCGCCTGAGCGCAGCTCGCGGTTGCGCTCCTCGGTCGACCCGTAAAGCTGCGAGGCGTCCCACCAGGGGGTCACCTTGTTGATGTAGGTTGGCGGGACCTTGCCGCCGGCGTTCGTGGAGTCGGGCGAGGTGCGCCGCACCTCCATGACGCCGTCGTCCCACTCGTCGCCGTCGGAGAGCGGGACCTGCATGAACTCGGTCTCCGAGTTGTCGCCGTGGCTGAACCAGTCGTGATTCTGGAACTGAAGCCAGCACGCCGCGAGCAAGTTGAGCGTCGTCGCGGGCTTGAAGCTGT
>VAWT01000297.1 GCA_005883415.1 Actinomycetota bacterium
AGTTCGCCGGGATCGGGAACCCGTGACTGAATGGCGGGAAAGCCGCTGAGCCGCGGCGGTTGCCTGAACACCAGACGCAGCTCGGTCTGGGTCGTCGGCAGGCATTTGCCGGTGCGAATGAAGAATGGGACCCCGGTCCAGCGCCAGCTGTCGACCTCGAGCCTCAGTGCCGCGTAGGTCTCGGTGCCCGAGTCGGCCGCCACCCCGTCGATCGACGTGTACCCCTCATACTGTCCGCGCACGTAGTGCGCGGGATCGGCCTCGGGCATCGCGCGGTACACCGAGATGAGCGCGTCCTTCAGCACCTGGGGGTCACCGGACGATGGCAGCTCCATCGCGGACACCGCCAGCAGCTGCATGAGGTGGTTCACAACCACGTCGCGAAGCGCCCCTACCGGATCGTAGAAGTGGCCCCGATCCTCGACGCCGAAGCTCTCGGCCATCGTGATCTGAACCGACGAAACCTGGTTGCGGCTCCAGATCGGCTCGAACATCGCGTTCGCCAGTCGCAGGTAAAGGAGCTCGCCCAGCCCCATCTTCCCCAGGAAGTGATCGATCCGAAAGAGCTGCGACTCGTCGATGTAATCGTGGATCTCCTGCGCCAGCTCCCGAGCCGACTCGATGTCATGGCCGAACGGCTTCTCGACCACGACGCGAGCGTTCCGAACGAGGTCCGCCTCGGCCAATCCCTTGATCACCGATCCGAACAGGAACGGCGGGATCTCGAGGTAGAAGACGGGACTCTGGGCGTCACCGATCGCGTGGGCCACCCGGTCGAAGGTCTCCGCGTCACCGAAGTCGCCGCTGACATACGAAAGTCGCTCCGAGAGACGCTCGAACACGCTGTCGTCCACCTTCTCGCCGCAACCCTCGATGGCGGCGTGCGCGTGGTCACGGAGATCCTCTGCCGACCAGTCATCCACCGCCACTCCGACGATCGGGCAGCTGAGCAGACCGCGCCGCTCCAGCCTGTAAAGCGAGTGGAACGTCATCACCTTGGCGAGGTCGCCGGTGATTCCGAAGATGACGAATACGTCGGCTGCGCGTGGGCTGCCCTCGCCGGCCTCTGCCCCTGCCTTTCGCGAGCGTGATCGAACTTCGGTGGTCATAGGCCATCCTTTTTCGCGGGTGCTGGGCGGATGCTCCACGGATAAGCGTCGGCGGTCATCATCCGTTCGAGGTGAGCCGGTTGCGGGTCATCCGATCGTCGACACGATCCGGAAGACCGCGCTCCACCGCTCGCCCGGCTGCACCCAGGTGAGCTCGGAGCGGGCGAGCGCGTTGGTACGGGCGGTCATCGGCTCGATGCAGATGTACTGCTCGCCCGGCGGGGCGTAGATCTGCGCCACGGGGTAACCGGTGCCGAACTCGACCTGAATGGTTTGGCCGGCGCCGCTGACCACAAAGTGAGCGGGAGTGTCGACTCGATCGAAACCGTCATCCCAGGTGCGGTCGCCGATCGGACCGGTGACCGGCTCGACCGGCTTGGTCTCGCCGGTAGGGATCATGCGATCGTCCAGCATGAGCTTGCGACGCACGGGAAACGAGACCTCCCACTCCGAGCGCGGCGCGCTCGGGATCTGAAGGTAGGGATGGAACCCGAAGGCAACCGGCACGGGTTCCGACCCAGTCCCGACCACCGTCGTGGTGACCCCGAGCGTGCCGGCGCTGACTGTGACCTCCATCTCGATGCGGTGAGGGAACGGGAAAGCACTGAGCAGCCCGGGATCATCGAACTCGAGCGAGGCGAGCAGGCGAGCGCCGTCGCCGTCGGCCGCGGCCTCGTCCGTCGACCATCGGGAGCTCGCCGTGAGAAGGCCGTGGATCGGCAGCCGGTTGGGGTCGAGCTTCAGCAGCGCCGACCCTGGGTCGAGCTCGACCTCGTGGCCGCCCGCCCGGTAGCGGTAACCGGCAAGCCGGTTGGCCCACGGGTACAGAAATGGGATGCCCATGAACGAGCCGTTTCGCGCATACCCGGCCACCCCGGGGCCCTGCCACAGCAGCTCTTCGCCGTGGTGCACCAGCGAGGCACCAAGCATGCCGGCGGGCGGCACCCATGTCGCGTACATGTCGGACGCTTCATCGTGAAGCCTCCAGGCTGGAAGGCCTCCCACCTCGAGCTCCTCG
>VAWT01000298.1 GCA_005883415.1 Actinomycetota bacterium
CCCGGCCGTTCCCGCAGCCTCGTCCGTCACCACAATCGCCTTCATCCGGTACCTCCCGGTGTCGAGTTCTCGCCTGTACAAGACGCGGTTGACCGCGAAGGGTCGTGCGACGCGAGCTCGGATTATCGACGCGGCAGCTCAGCTGATGTACAAGAACGGCGCCGCGAACACAAGCTTCGAAGACGTCCGCCACGCTGTCATGGCTGACCACTACACCCCGCCTTCGGGAATCTGGACAGTATCGCGGCGCTGCGCACGTGGGCGCAGCGGATCGTCGAGCAGCAACGCGCGCAGAATTTGAGGG
Source organism: Actinomycetota bacterium (assembly GCA_005883415.1). Classification (GTDB taxonomy): domain Bacteria; phylum Actinomycetota; class Thermoleophilia; order Solirubrobacterales; family Solirubrobacteraceae; genus Palsa-465. The sequence continues at coordinate 305 of VAWT01000298.1, forward strand.
CGGCTGCCGGCTCGGCTCGCTCGCCGCCGAGCTGCTGGAGTCAGACGCCGAGCTACAAGCGGCCTTCGCAGCCGGCTTTGAGCGCTGGGAAGCCCTGTTGCGTCGAGGCCTGCTGACAATGCGATCAGGGATCGCCCAGCATGTCTTGAATTGCGGCCGCTCGCGGTAAAGGACTCCCTCACCACTCCACTCGGACGACAAGCGCCGCGCCAGTGCCGCCCGCGGGGCAGCCGGTGAACAGGCCTGTCCCGCCGCCGCGCAACGCCGGCACCTCGATCAGCTGCGCCAACTTCCGCACGCCCGTGTGACCCCGCGGATGGCCGTACATCAGGGTGGAGCCGAACTGGTTCATGCGCTGGCTCCACCCGTGGGACGGTCGGGTATTCGCCTTGGGCAGTCGGAGGGCCCCTACGACGCGGGCGTGGCGACGGACCCTTGTGTTTGGGGTAGACAAGGGTTCGAGCCAAAGTCCTGCCAGGAGGTTTCATGGAACCGCGTCCAGTGCCCGCTCTGCGGCCGCAGGGTATTGATAGCTACAAGGAGATCTCGTTCGACCGCACCCACGACGGGCAAGTTGGCGTGCTCACCTGGCAGACCAAGCGGATGAATCCGCTGTCTGCCGATCTCAGCAATGAGCTCGTCGCGGCGATCGAGGAGGCCTACGCCGACGAGCGCCTGAAGATTGTGGTGCTTCGCGGGGTGGGGGGGTTCTTTTCGGTTGGCGATGACCTGGTGGAGATGCACCAGGGCGCCTGGGGCGACCCAAACCAGGTGATGCGCCGCATTCGCTTCTACCAGCGGTTCGCCAACACCATCGAGGAACTCGACAAGGTGACGATCGCCGTAGCCGAAGGGTTTGTCCTGGGCGGCGGTCTTGAGATCACGATGGCCTGCGACTTCGTGCTTGCCGCCCAGAGTTGTCGCTGGGGGATGCCCGAAGTTGACAGCGGCATGACGCCCGGCTGGGGAGGGACTACCCGCATGATCCGCCTGATCGGCCGTCGCCGCGCTAAAGAGGTGAACATGATCGGCGCCGTTCACAGTGCGGCGCGAGCGGTCGAGTGGGGGCTCTTTAACCGTGCCGTACCAGAGGAGGAACTTGACGCAGAGCTCGCGCGACTGATCGACGTAATGCTGGTCAAGAATCAGCAAACACTGCGCCAGCTCAAGTTTGTCCTCAACAAGAACGCCGATGCGGATGTCCAGACAGCGCTTGCATTTGAAGCGATGAACGAGGTGATCACCTCCGCTGTCAACTGGAGTCCTGACACACCCAACATCCCCGACGCGGAACCCGGCCGCGGGCTCGAGGCCTTCGCCGAGAAGAACGAACTCTGGCAACGCCGTCGCGAACGGGCGATCAACTTCTGGAGCGCCTGACCCCTCGGCGCCACATGCTCCGCACAGATTTGATCCGACCGATTCCCGAGCTGTTATCCATGGCCGCTGAGCGCCATCCCGACAAGCTCGCGTTCCGCGACGACAACCGCGCGGTGAGCTACGCGCAGCTCTCTCAGCGGACGGGCAGGCTGGCCGGCCACCTACGGTCGCTCGGCGTGCAGGCCGGTGACCGGGTGGCGATCTACCTCAAGAACGGGGTGGCGCACGTCGAGAGCTACTTCGCGATCGCCCGAGCAGGAGCGATCGGCGTTCCGATCAACATTCAGGCTGCGCCCGCCGAGGTCGAGCACATGGTGTCTGACTCCGGTGCCCGAATCGCCGTCGCCGATGCTGAGCATGCTGACCGGCTCGAGCTCGAGCAGGTAATTACGGTAGGCGAGGCGGACGGCGACGGGCTCGGTGGTGGCTGCCTGCTGGGTCCCAATTGTCGGATACGGGCCGCACGACTACGCGCTCTCACCGCTGCCTTTATTCCATTCTTACGCGCTGAACGTGTCCGTACTTGCTCCACTCGCCACCGGGGCGAGCGAGTACGTGATGGAGCGGTACTCACCAGGGGAGTGCCTGCGGCTGCTGCGGACAGAGGGCATCACCTTCTTCCCAGGAGTACCGACGATGTTCCATTACCTCCTGCATGAGCTGGGTGACGAAGAACTCCGAGCAGAAACGCTGCGGGTCTGCGTTTCGGCCGGTGCGATCATGCCGGCCATGCTGAATGAGGACTTCGAGCGGGCGACGAGCGTGACTTTGCTCGATGGCTATGGGATCACCGAGACCTCGACCATGGTCACCCAATCCTGGCCCACGGGTGCGCGACCAATGGGCTCATGTGGTCTGCCCGTGCCGGGTTCGGCGGTACGAATCGTGGAGCCGGGAAGCGACCGCGACGTGGCGCCCGGCGAACGCGGGGAATTGATCGTGCGTGGACCCCACGTGATGCTCGGTTACCACGCGCGCGAGAAAGAGACGGCTGAGGCACTCCGAAATGGCTGGTACCACACAGGCGACGAGGCCATCAGCGATGAGAATGGCTACCTGACGATCACAGGCCGTATCAAGGAGCTGATCATTCGCGGCGGCGAGAACATCGCCCCATTCGAAGTCGAGCAGGTTGTCAGCCAGCACAAGGCGATCTTCGACTGCGCGGTGGTCGGGCGCCCGCACGCCGAGCTCGGCGAAGTTCCCGTCCTATTCGCGGTTCCTGTGCAAGGCGAAGAAATCGATCCCGAGGACGTCAGACGCTTCTGCCACGAGCAACTCTCATCGTTCAAAGTGCCGGCCGAGATCCATGTGGTCGACGACATTCCGAAGACCGGCTCGGGGAAGATCAAACGGCACGAGCTCGCAGAGCGACTTCCAACCTCAGCGCCGCCGGCCCAATCGGGCAGCTGAGTGCCCGCCACTCCTTCCCGTGGGGTACGAGCACCGCTCCGCGTTCGCGATCGAGGTCGCTCTGTGCCAGCTTGAGCGCTTCGCTGACCGAAGCCCAGCCCGCCAGAGCATGACACCTCCCCGCCCAGCCGCACGCCGTCTGGGTTTTCGCCCGCGGCGCGCATCACGGCAATGATCTCGTCCGCGGTCGGCGGGTTGGGCGGGTAGTGAAGCCCCTTAGGGCGCGGTGGTCGACCGCGGTGGTAGCCGGGCGGCGACGCCGGCGACGCTTGCGTGCGTAGAGCCCAGCAGATAGGGGAGCGTTGCTAGATAACTGTCGTCTCGCGACAGTTACGTCCCATAGCCCACCAGGATCCGGGCCCCCGGGGAGATCACGCGCTTATCAATTCCCGCTAACCGACGACAGGCTCCGGGCATTTACGCGACAGCCCCGCGTGAAAGCGGGCGCCGATGCCGCGATGGCCGGACGCTTCCGATGCGACGGAAGCCGGCGCCGGTCGGCTGTCCGCTCAGTGCGTTCCGACGGAAGCATCCGCCGGTCGGCTGTCCGCTCAGTGCGTTCCGACGGAAGCATCCGTGCGTGTCGGCGCCCAACGGGCTTGGTACTAGGTCAGCCTCGGGGCGAGGACGCTAGCCGCAACCCCTGCCGATAGCCGGCCGCCAGCACCCGCTTCCGCGGCTCGGGGTCCATGAAGTCGCCGCCCATCGCCGCGGCGGAGTCCATGTCCGGCGCGACTGTCTGCACGATCGCCCCCTTCCGGCGCAGGGCGAGCGCCTCGACGGACACGGCAGACCGCGCCAGCCGTCGTGCCACTGACATGAGCGTGTGTGTCCCGCCGACGCCGGCAGTGGGATTGAGGCAGAGCACGTGCGTGTCGCGGCCGGCCGGAGCGGCGTCGAGGTTCGAGGCACTCCAGACGCCCCCGTCGACATATTCACGGCCGGCGATCCACACCGGCGCGAACAGCCACGGGACCGAGCAGGAGGCGGCCACCGCCTCGCCAACGCTAGCCCTAGGAGCCCCCGGGCTCCCAAACATCACCCGCCGGCCGCGGATCCGATCGACGGTCGCCACGCGCAATCTCCCATCGAACCTGGCGCCGTAGCCGTCAACGTGCTCGCGCAGGTCATCGAGCGTTCGGTGCGGGCGCGCGATTCGGGTCAGAACCCCCGCCCGCATCAGGGCGCCGCCGGGCCCCGAGGCCGCCAGCATCAGCGGCGCAACGGGGGCGGTCGCTGCGAGTGTCAATTCACTGGCCCGACGGGCGACATCAAGGGCCGCGGCGGCAAACCCGTTCCCCACTTGTGGCACGGACGCGGGCTCGAGCTCGGTGGAGCTGGCGCTTGGTCGCCTAGGGCGACGGCCCGCGGCAAGCCGCGCGGAGACGATCGAGCCCGCCGAGGTGCCGACGAAGTGCTCGCAGTCGCGCAGATCGAACCCGCTGGCGTCTTCAATACCGGCAAGCACTCCCATCAGCCATTCGACGCCGATGAGGCCGCCGCCACCCAACACCAGCACGTCAGGCCGAGAGAGCATGCCCTGAGGCTAGTGCAGTGGCGCCAGGCGCTCGGCTGGGTTAGCGACTGCTTGCGTACGTGATAACGTACGCTCGTATGCTGGCCATCGAGCTCGCCGATTCCGGGGTCGGAACCCGGATCCGCGCGCTGCGCGGAGCGATGTCCATGTCGTTACGCGACCTGGCCGAGCGCTCGGGCGTGAGTGCTCCGATGCTTTCGCAGGTCGAGCGGGGAGAGACAAGCCCCACGCTCCAAGTGGCCTCGAGGATCGCCGCCGGGCTGGAGCTTCGGCTCTCACAGCTGCTGAGGCTCGACGAGGACGGCGCGGTCACGATCGTGCGTTCCTCCGACCGGCGCAAGGGCCCAAGCGCCGCCAAGAGCGGCCATCGCTACGAGATCCTGACACCCCCGCTGCCCGGGCAGCGAGCCGAGCTCTCACGCCACACGCTCGCCCCCCGCGCCGTGACCGGCGGCCCGGGCGACCCCCCGATGCACGAACCCGGCAGCCGCGAGACCGCGCTGGTCGAGTCGGGCTCGGTCGCGCTCGTCTGCGACGGCGAGCGCCATGTGCTCGGCGAAGGCGACTGCGTGACCTTCGACGCCGACCTGCCGCACCACTTCGAGAATCCAGCGGACAACAACGAGGCCGTGCTGCTGGCGGTGGTCAGCGCCGGCCTGCGGAGGAGCTGATGCCCGAACCCCCCGAGACGCTGTTCGACAAGATCTGGGACGCCCACGAGGTGGCGTCCGGCCTTCTGTACGTCGACCTCCACCTGGTCCACGAGGTGACCAGCCCGCAGGCGTTCGACGGCCTGCGGCTCGAGAACCGCCCGGTCCGGCGCCCGGATCGCACGCTCGCCACGGCGGACCACAACGTCCCCACGGACGGCACGCCCGCGGCGATCCACATCCGCGACGAGCTGTCGCGGCTGCAGGTCGAGACACTGGAACGCAACTGCGAGGAGTTCGGCATCCCGGTGTACTCGCTGGGCTCGAACCGTCAGGGCATCGTGCACGTGATCGGGCCCGAGCTCGGCGTCACGCAGCCGGGCATGACGATCGTCTGGCTCGCTCGGCTTTGGGGTAACGGCCAAGGATCTGATCCTCCAGACGATCGGCCAGATGGGAGTGGATGGCGCGGTCGGGCACGTCGTCGAGTACGCGGGGCCGGCGATCGAGGCGCTCTCGATGGAGGGCCGGATGACCGTGTGCAACATGACGATCGAGGGCGGCGGACGGGCGGGGATGATCGCCCCGGACGACACCACGCTCGACTGGGTCATTGGCCGTCCCGGCGCGCCAACGGAGCCGCCCGAGGAGTGGCGAGAGCTTCATACCGACCCCGGCGCCAGCTTCGAGAAGGAGATCACGGTCGAAGCCACCGCCATCAGCCCGATGGTGACCTGGGGCACGAACCCGGGGATGGTCGTGCCGGTGACCGAGGCCGTTCCCGAGCCCGACTCGGAACAGGACCAGCGCGCGCTTCAGTACATGGGCCTCGAGCCCGGGATCCCGATGCAGGAGATCAAACTCGACCGCGTGTTCATCGGCTCGTGCACGAACTCGAGAATCGGGGATTTGCGCGCAGCGGCATCCGTCATCGACGGACGCCGCGTCGCCGACGACGTCTACGCGATGGTCGTTCCGGGCTCCCAGCAGGTCAAGATAAAGGCCGAGCATGAGGGCCTGGACGAGGTGTTCAAGCGCGCCGGATTCGACTGGCGCGGCGCCGGGTGCTCGATGTGCCTGGGGATGAACCCCGACATCGCCGCGCCGAAGGAGCGCGTGGCCTCGACCTCGAACCGCAACTTCGAGGGCCGGCAGGGCAAGGGCGCCCGCTCGCATCTGGTCTCACCGCAGATGGCCGCCGCCGCAGCGCTCGAGGGTCACTTCGTCGATATCAGGGAGTGGAGCCCATGAAAGCGATAGAGACGATCGAGGGCCAGGTCTCGGCCTTGAACCGGGAAGATGTCGATACCGATCAGATAATCCCCAAGCAGTTTCTGAAGCGCGTGGAGCGCACGGGATTCGGGGAGTTCTTGTTCTACGACTGGGCACGGGAGCCGGGATGGGAGCTGTCGCACAATCCGATCCTCGTCGCCGGACGCAACTTCGGCTGCGGCTCGAGTCGAGAGCACGCGCCGTGGGCGCTCGAGGACTACGGGTTCGAGGCGATCATCGCCCCGAGCTTCGCCGACATTTTTCGCTCCAACTGCATGAAGATCGGGCTGCTGCCGGTTGAGCTCAGCACCGAGGCGTGCGCTGAGATCGCGGATGCGGGGGAGGCTCGGATCGACCTCAAGGCCCAGGAGGTCAGCTGGCCCGGCGGCAGTGAACGTTTTGAAGTCGACCCTGAGACCAAGCACCGGCTGCTGAATGGTCTTGACGACATCGCGCTGACGCTCGAGCAGGGGGCGGCGATCGACGCCTATGAGCGTGAGCGCGAGCGCTCGGGTCCGGTCACGACCGCGCTGTGAGCGGTGTGGAGCGCCCGTGAGCGCCGCCGCCGAGCGCGACTGGGACGCGGGCACCTACGACCGGGTCTCGGACCCGCAGTTCGGCTGGGCGCTCGAGCAGCTGACGCGGTTGAACCTGGCAGGCGACGAGGTCATCCTCGATGCGGGCTGCGGCTCGGGACGGGTCACGGGGGAGCTGGCCGGTCGCGTTCCGAGCGGCCGCGTGTACGGGGTGGACGTCGCGCCATCGATGGTGGAGCACGCGCGGCGCGCCCTGGGCGCCAAGGCCACGATCCTCTGCCAGGACCTGATCGAGCTGGAGCTGCCTGAGGCGGTGGATGTCGTCTTCTCGAATGCCACCTTCCACTGGATCCACGACCACGACGCCCTGTTTTCCGCCCTTTACCGCGGGATGAAGTCCGGTGGACGGCTACTCGCTCAGTGCGGAGGCCTCGGCAACATCGACTCCTTCCGCCAGATCGCCGACGAGGCCGCCGCGGAGGAGCCGTTCGCGCCCCACTTCGAGAGGTGGCGGCGGCCTTGGAACTACGCATCCGCGGCGGAGACGGCCGAGCGGCTGAGCAGGGCCGGGTTCATCGAGGTGAAGACGTGGCTTCAGCCAAAGAGGGTGGAGCCGCAGCGAGCGTTCGTCGAAACGGTCTGCCTGGTCAGGCACGTCGACCCACTGCCGGACGAGCTGCGCTCTCGGTTCGTAGACCGTGTGCTCGCCGAGTGCGGGGATCCTCTGGTGCTCGACTACGTGCGGCTCAACATGAGTGCCGTCGCGGACGGCGCCATTCGCGCCTAACGGTGATAATGGTGAGCATCGGCTCCGATGCCACCGTTCGTCCTTCGGGTTTTGTTGCGCCGCCGCCCGGCGTGAGCGGAGCGCTGGCGAGTGGCGCGGGGCGGGCGTTGCAGCATCTTCCCGACGAGCTGTTGCGGGCGATGGTTCGCGGGCTGCGGGCGCACGCTGACGATCTCGCTCCAGGCGTTCTCTTCCGAAACCAAGGTTCCGGTGGCTGCGCGGTCGGCATCACATTGCGCGAGCTGGCACCTGAGGCGTTCGCCTTCGGGTGGCTCCGGTTTTGGCTTTGGCAACGCTGGCGCCGCGGCGTGGAACGCGACGTTGCCCGCCGGTTCCCGCGCCTCAAGCATCTACAGCGGCACTTCGACGAGGCGGTCACCGAGTTGAGGCAGGCCGGATACCCGCAGCCGGCCAAGACCGTCGGACTGTGGCTGGCGGCGAGCGCAGATGCGGAGCTCAGATTACGGCGCAGCGCTGTCGCCGAGACGAGATCTCTCTCGACTCGGACGGGTCGCCGCTCCCATCGCCGCGCCGGCGGCCCGGTGCGGGCGCGCGAACAGGGGGCGGAAACGAACAGC
>VAWT01000103.1 GCA_005883415.1 Actinomycetota bacterium
CGCACGTCAGGGCGAAGGCCCCCCAGGCCGGGTGCGTGATCGAGAATTTCGTCTTTGCGCTCGGCATCAAACGCACTTCGGCGGACCTCCCCTCGGCCTGCACGAAGAGCAAGATCAGAGTGATCGGGACGATCAACAAGAAGGCGCGCGGCAAGGTGCACCTCGCGATCACGGTCGGTCTCCCTGGCGGCAGCGCGACCGGCGCGGCGCAGATCCGCAACGGCAACTGGAGACTGACGCTCACGCTGCCCGGAATCAATTTCGAGCCGCACGGACCGCTGTACAAGATCGGGGCTAGCTTCAACGGCAGCTCCGGTGTCCGATCCGGCCACGCCAAGAAGCGGGCCGCGTTCGAGGTGGAGCCGGCCGGACTGGGTCCAATCTGATCATTCATGGGGGTGGCTACTCGCCGCTGAGTAGCCACCCCAGCCTTGCCCCCGCGCCGGTCCGGAGCTGAGTGCAGGCGCCGGCCCCGCGTGCTTCGAGCGCGAACCCACGACCTCGACGGTCTGTCCGACAGCTTCGCCGCGCGCCTATATTTGAAGGATGCCAGAGCACCCCGCATCGGTCGAAGCTGTTGCGCAGGGCCTCAGGCAGGTCGGGTATCTACCGGGCGAGTCGACCGCCCTGGTGTCGTTCCTGGCTGCCAAGCTGGGCAAGCCGGTGCTGGTCGAGGGGCCCGCGGGGGTGGGCAAGACCGAGCTGGCCAAGGCACTCTCGCGCTATCTGAAGCGGACCCTCGTCCGCCTTCAGTGCTACGAGGGTCTCGATGAGGCCAAGGCGCTGTACGAGTGGAACTACCGCAAGCAGCTGCTGAGGATTCAGACGGAGTCTGAGGGCGCCGGCTGGCAAGAGGTCCAGGAAGACATCTTCTCCGAGGAGTTCCTGCTCCCCCGGCCGTTGATGTCCGCGATCGCCGCCCAGGAGCCGGTGGTGCTCCTGATCGATGAGATCGACAAGACGGATCAGGAGTTCGAGGCCATGCTGCTCGAGCTGCTTTCTGACTTTCAGATCTCCATCCCCGAGCTGGGACGGATCGAAGCCCGGACCCTGCCGGTGGTGCTATTGACCTCCAACAACACGCGCGAGCTCACGGAGGCCCTCAAGCGCCGCTGCCTCTACCTGTGGCTCGACTATCCCGCGCTCGAGCACGAGCTCGAGATCGTGCGACTTCACTCACCGGAGCTCGATCAGACCGTCGCCCAGCGGCTGGTGGAGATTGTCCAGGAGGTCCGGGAGCTCGACCTCAAGAAGCCCCCGAGCATCGCGGAGTCGATCGACTGGGCCCGGGCTCTTCTGCTGCTGGGGGCCGAGGAGATCAACGCCGCCACCTTCCGCGAGACGATGAGCGTGATCGTCAAGCACCGCACCGACCTCGACACCGTCGCCGAGCGGGTGGGCGTCAAGCTGGCCGATGTCACCCCCGCCGCGTAAGGCCAACCTCTTCGGCGGCACCCGCGAGCAGCGGCCCGGAGCGTTTGACTCCAAGCTGCTGGCGTTCGCCGAGGACCTGCGCAGCGAGGGCGTGGCGATCGGCACCTCAGAGCTGCTGGACGCCTTCGAGGCCCTGGGCCACGTGCACTGGACCGCGCAGACGGAATTTCGCGAGGCGCTGGCCGCGACCCTCGCCAAGTCTCAGGAGGACAGGCGCATCTTCGAGCTCGTGTTCGAGCGCTTCTTCTTTCGCGCCGCGGAGGCCGAGGCTTCCCGGCGGGGGGTCGCCGAGAGCCATACCGGCGGCGAGGCCACGCAGGTCGACCTAGACACGCTGCGAGAGCAGATCGCGTTGGCATTGCGCGACGGCTCCGATGCTTCGCTGCGCGACCTTGCCCGGCTGGCCATCAGCGCGTTTGCCGGCGGTGAGGGTTCCGGCGTGCTGGGGGTCGACGTGCAGCGGATCCGGCGAGCGCTGGGATTGCGAACCGAGCCTCAGCTGGGGCTGCCGGAGGACGACCCGCGGCGCCAGGGGATCCCGCGCGAACAACTACGGCGGTTCGAGCAGCACCTGCGACGCGAGCTGGAGCGTGATCTGATCGAGCGCACGGCCTCGTTGCCGCCCAAGCGCCCGCTGACGGAGCTCGATCGCGCTCTGCCCACCGGTCCGATCCAGGACCTGGCCGCGGTTCACAGGGTGGTGGCACAGCTCAAGCGCCGTCTCGCCACCCAGGGTCACGAGCTGCGGGGCCGCAAGCGCCACGCCCACGTGGACTTCCGCCGCACGATGCGGGCCTCGCTCGAGACCGGTGGGGTGCCGATCGCGCTGAAGTACCGCCCGCAGCGCCCGCGCCGCCCGGAGATCTTCGTTCTCTGCGACGTCTCCACCAGCGTCACCAGCGCCTCCACGTTCTTCCTCAGCGTTCTGCATGCCCTTCACGACGCGTTCCGCAAGTTGCGTTCGTTCGTGTTCATCGAGCGGATCTCGGAGGTCACCGAGGTGTTCGAGCGGGAGCGCGATTTCCCGGCCGCCAGCCAGGCGGTCTCGCGCGACGCGGGCGTAGCCGACGTCTCGGGCTACACCGACTACGGACGAGTGTGGATGGAGTTCCTGGCGCTGATCGAGGACGAGCTTCATCCCCGCGCGACCGTAATCGTGTTGGGCGACGCTCGCACAAACGGCCGCCCGCCCCGCGAGGACGCATTCGCGGCCATCACCGCTAAGGCGGGGCGCACGTTCTGGCTGAACCCTGAGCCCCGGCTGTACTGGAACTACGGCGATTCGGTGATCTCTGCCTACGAGCGGCACTGCACCGCGTTCGAGTGCTGGCGAACCGATCAGCTGGAGGAGTTCGTCAAGGCGCTCACTGCGCCGGTGACGGCATAAGCGCTGGGCGCCGCGACCATCGCGGGTTAGACTCGCCCGCAACCAGCACCAGGGAGGCAACCGATGTCAAGCCTGCTCGACTACACGGTCCAGGGCGATGTGGCGACGATCTCAGACGAGTCCAAGCTGCCACAGGTCAAGTTGCTGACGCCGCTTGCGCTCTACCGGCTGTGGGAGCGCCAGGGCTGGGTCTCGCACCAGATCGATCTCGACCAGGATCGCCGAGACTGGGAGGCCATGGACGAGGAGCTTCGCGAGGAGATGTTGTGGGGCCTATCGGCGTTCTTCGTCGGCGAGGAGCGGGTGACCAACCAGTTCTCGGGGCTCGTGCTGGCGGCCGAGGACAAGAACGAGGAGGCCTTCCTGCTCACGCAGCAGGTGGACGAGGCCCGCCACGCGCAGCACTTCAATCGCCTCTACGAGGAGGTGTTCCGCTACGACGGCAGCTTCGAGGACCGGCTCGCGCGCGCACGTCACGATCTCACCCCTGACTACTTCAAGCTGTTCGACGGCTACCTCGTCGACTCCCACCAAGCGCTTTTGTCCAATCCGTCCGACATCGGGGCCAAGGTCGACTTCGTGACCGTCTACCACATGGTGATCGAGGGCACGCTCGCTCTAACGGGTCAGTACTTCCAGACCGACAACATGGAGCGTCGT
>VAWT01000104.1 GCA_005883415.1 Actinomycetota bacterium
CGAGCGATGCTTCGCTCGGCATCCTGGTCGTCGACGACGAGTCGGACCTCCGGGAGATGTTGACCCGTTCGTTCTCCCGGGAGGGGCATCGGGTGATGGCGGTGGCCGACGGACGGGCGGCGGTGGATCGCGCCACCACCGACCACTTCGACATCATCCTGCTCGACGTGGCCCTGGGGCCGGGACCGGACGGGTACGAGGTGTGCCGGACCCTCAGGGCCCGCCGCAACGTGGTGCCGATCATCATGCTCACGGCGCTTGACTCCGAGGCCGATGCGGTACTGGGTCTAGAGGCCGGCGCCGATGACTACGTGACCAAGCCCTTCGGTCTGGCGGAGCTGCGCAGTCGAATTCGCGCCGTCCTGCGGCGTACGGGCACGCGGGCCATGGGCGACGAGGTGCTGCTCGTGGGTCCGATCGTTCTCGACCGCGCACAGCGAGAGGTCAGGATGGACGGGCAGCATGTGCGGCTCACCTTCTCGGAGTTCGAGCTGCTCGACGCCCTGATGGCGGATCCCGGTCGCCTGTTGAATCGTCAGGAGCTGCTGCGGGCCATCTGGGGCGACAGCGCCTACCGGGACCCGCGAGCCATCGACGTGCACATCCGCCACCTGCGCGAGAAGCTCGAGCCCGAGCCGGACAAGCCCCAGTTCATCCTCACGGTGCGCGGCGCCGGGTACCGGCTGCGAGGCTCGTAGCCATGCGGGCGCGACCACGGCGTGGCGCCCTTGGTCTGCGCGGTCGGATCGTCGGGCTGGTCCTGGTCACGACTGCGGCGACGCTGGCCGTCGCGGCGCTGACGCTGCTGGGACCACTCGAGTCGAAGCTGCGCAACTCGGCTCGGACGACGCTCGTGCAGGACGTCCGCAACGCCTCCGTCGCCGACAACCTGCAGACGCTCAACCTCACCCACGTACTCGATTACGGAGTCACGGGCGATCCGTACTACCAACAGGGGTACTCGGAGGTGCAAGCGCTTCAGCGCGCCCTCACCCAGCTCGACAACCGTCTCGGCGCGACGACGGTGCTTTTAGGTTTTCCCGGTCCGGGCGGTCAGGCGACGGTCGTAGCGCCGCCCGGCTCGAGCAGCGAGACAAGCCCTTACGGCGACGCGGCGAGCGTGTTTCTCAAGTGGGGGCTCCTCCGCCATGGTCAGCCGCGCCCGCTGTCGAGCCTGGGAACCGACGAGGACGGGACGGAGGTCGCGCGCGTCGCGTACCCGATGGTGATCGGTGGCCAGCATTTCGTGCTCGCCATCCGTCGTTCGATCACCGAAATCCCCGGCGCGGTTGCGGCCGTGCGCACGGCCTTCCTGACCGCGGCACTCGCAGGCTTCGGGCTGACGCTGATCCTGGGGATTCCCCTGGCGGCGACCCTCGTCCGTCGCCTGCGTCGTCTGCGTCAGGCCGCGCTGCAGCTCGCCCGCGAGGGTCCCGGCGTCGAGGTTCCGGTCGATCGCGCCCGCGACGAGGTCGGCGATCTGGCGCGGACGTTCGCCACCATGCAGCGTCAGCTCCAGCAGCAGGAGGAGGCGCGTAGGGCTTTCGTCGCTACCGCGTCGCACGAGCTTCGCACCCCTCTGGCCTCCCTGGACGGGATGCTCGAGCTGCTCCATGACGACCTTCGCGAGGGGGATCCCGACCTGGAGGAGGCGCGTACGCTGCTTGAACGAGCACGGGTGCAGTCGCGGCGCCTGGCCCGACTGGCCTCGGACCTGCTCGATCTCTCGAGGCTCGACGCAGACGTGAAGCTGCGCTCGGAACCAGTGGAGCTGGGCGAGCTGAGCCGGGCGGTGCTGGCCGAATTCGAGCTCGGGATCTCCGAGCGCGGCGTGAACACCTCCTTGGAGGTGGCCGACGGCCAGGTGTGGGCGCTCGGGGACCCAGGTAGCGTGGCCCGGATCGTGCGGATCCTGCTCGACAACGCGGTCCGGCACAGCCCCGAGGGAGCCGAGGTTCGGGTGGAGCTGCACAATGGACGCAGTGCCGAGATGAGCGTGTCTGACCACGGACCCGGCGTGGCACTCGAGGATAGGGAGACCATCTTCGAGCGCTTTCAGCGTGGCCGGGAGACCGCAGGGGTCGCTGGGTTCGGGCTTGGCCTGGCAATCGGTCGTGAGCTCGCGCTGAGGATGGGCGGCCAGCTCGTGCTCGACGAGGAATACGGACCAGGCGCGAAGTTCACCCTCAGGCTGCCGGTGGCCCGCGCCCAGGAAGTCAAAGAATTGAGCGTCAGCTGACGCCTGCCGGCCCGGTATGGCAGCATCAAGAAAGTGGATGAGCGGCTACTGAAGACCCTGCTCGACGTGGACGAGCAGCACTGGTGGTCCCGAGGCAGACGGCAGATCATCCGCGCGGAGATCGATCAGCTCGTGCTGCCGAGCGACGCCCAGATCCTCGACGCCGGGTGCGGTTCGGGTCGGACGCTCGAGGAGCTGGTCGACTATGGGACAGTCGCTGGGCTGGAGCTGAGTCCAGACGCGGCCGAGGTCGCACGCGGTCGCGGATTAGGCGAGGTGGAAGTCGGGCGCGTGGAGGAGCTTCCCTGGCCGTCTGACAGCTTCGATCTGATCACGTGCCTCGATGTGATCGAGCATGTCCCAGACGATCGGGCCGCCTTGCGGGAGTTGCGTCGAGTGTCCAAGCCGGGCGGCCGGCTGCTGGCGACCGTCCCGGCCTACCAGGCGCTGTGGTCCTACCACGACGTGGCAAACCATCACTATCGCCGCTACGAGCGCGCCACGCTACGCGCCGCGGCCATGGACGCCGGCTGGCGACTGGAGCGGATGACCTCGTTCAACACATTGCTGTTCGCGCCGGCGGCGGTGGTCCGCCTCGCGAAGCGCAGGTTTCGCCGCAATGGCGCGGGCCAGGAGGAGCAGGATTTCGATCTTCATCTGGGCCCGGCTTGGCTCAATGGCATGCTCGAGCGGCCGCTGAGAGCGGAGGCCAACTGGCTGCGACGGGGGCACACGCTTCCGGCCGGCCTGTCGCTGTTGGCGGTGCTCCAAAACGTTGGCCGGTGACGATGCCGCGCTCGCCGCGAGCGGGCTCGCGGCGATCATCTCGCTCTCGAGCAAGCTCGGCTACCTGCTGCCGGCGATCATCGGTCTGGAGTCGATGGGAATCCCGTCGCCGGGGGAGACGGCGCTGGTGGCGGCTGCCGTCCTCGCCAGCCAGGGGAAGCTCCAGATTTGGCTGGTGATCAT
>VAWT01000105.1 GCA_005883415.1 Actinomycetota bacterium
GCTAGCTCGCGGTGCGGTTCGCTTATTGCAAGACGCGGACGAGCTCGAGCAAACTTCCGAGCTGCGGTTCGCGTGACGCCTTCAATCGGAGTAGAGTCGGACATGAGCTGGCCCTGCGGCCAGGATTCTCCGCCCAAAGCCCGAATGCCACCGACGGCGCGACCCGCGCCACGAGGCGAGAGGCGTGGGTTACTGGTTTTGACTGCGGGGCCGGCGCTGTCCTCCTACTGGCGTGAGGTCACCGGCTCGGTGGACGCGTCTCGATCTGATGAGCGCGCGAGGGTCTAACCCTCTTCCTTGCGCATGATCCCGATAGAGGGACGGGAAGGCTTGAAGATGATCAAGCGGACGGAAAACAGTTCAGCAGCACGTAGGCGAGGCGAGATGACTCGCGATCGCGGATCGCTGCGGCTCTCGCCGGCGATTGGGGCCCGGCGACGCCTCAACACTCCCCGCTCTAACGGCTCTGCGACCAAAGCCCACCCACACGGTCCGAGCGACCCGCGGTACGCCTACCTGACGCAATCGCACGACTAGGCGAACCACCCGATCGAGCCGGAACGACCTAGCGACGTGCGCAGCCGGTCGCGTCGTGATCTAGCTCCAGCCGACGCACCCGCTGCGGTGGTCGACGGGGCGATCGCGATTCACTTCTCCTCTCGTGCTTGGGGAAGATCGGCGGCGGCGATGGTGGCCCCTATCTCCTCGATGGAGATGCCGGCCTTCCTGGCGGCTTTGACCGAATGCTCGATCTCCTCATCCGACGCCAAGCCGCGATGCCGCTCGAGCACTCGGAGGTAGATCGCCCACACGAGCGCCTGCTCCTGCGTCAACGAAATCTGATCACCTGGCCCAAGAGAATCTGCCGCGACTACCGTGGCTAGCGCCTGGTCGATCAATCTCTTGCCTGCCAACACATCAGTGCTCCTGTCGTCGTTGCCTCGGGCGTCGCCCTCCTTGGTCTGACGCAGTCGCTCTTCCTCGACAAGGTTGACCATCTGCCAGAACGCGATGAGGTCCCGCTCTGCCTCAGTCACATTCGCGAAGAAGCGGCGTCCGATCGTCAGCCCGCCCTGATCGAGGCCCGACGCCTGCTCGTCAATCCAAGCTCGATCGATCCGCGCTCGGGCGATGAGACGTATCGCGGACTCGATCTCGGAGCCCGTGCAATCACCGAGCCGCTTGAACACGCCAGGAGCGACCTCGAGGGATTCGTCAGGGTTCACATCACCAATCGTCACATTCTCCCTCGTGCCGGCACGAACCGGAGCAGCGCAGCATGGCTTCGACCGACGGGGCTCTCGATCGGCGAAGCCGAGTCGAATCGGTTCCTCGTCAGGTTCATCGTGCGCTTGTCCTCGAACGAGTTTCATCAGGTGGGAATCTCGCACCTCGGACGCGAAGAGGTCCGGCGTCCCACGCGACGAAAGGACCGCCCTTGTCGACCTCGTCCGCGAGACCCAACGGTCATCGCGATAGGCTCTACGTCGACGCGCTTGCGCTGCCGCTGGAGAGCCAGGGCGGCGAGTATCACCACAGCGAGCGGATCGCCGGTTGCAAGTCTTTCGGTATCTGGCCGCT
Organism: Actinomycetota bacterium; assembly: GCA_005883415.1. GTDB lineage: Bacteria > Actinomycetota > Thermoleophilia > Solirubrobacterales > Solirubrobacteraceae > Palsa-465. Next base: position 1,582 of record VAWT01000105.1, read on the forward strand.
GGCCCAGGCCGCTGAGGCGTGCTTCGGGACGGCGCAGTGGCCAGCGGAGCGGCTGGTGCCGCAGGTCAGCATCGAGTTCGACGTTGCGGACGCTGCGGCGGTGGGTCCGGCGGCACTGGAGCTCGAGCAAGCTGGCTACGAGCTGCTGCACCCACCGCGCGAGAAGCCGTGGGGTCAGACGGTGGCCAGGCTGCAGTCACCGGAGGGCGCGGCGGTCGGGATCTCGTACGCCCCTGTGCTGCACGACGAAGACTCACCGGAGAAGGGACAACCAGGTCCCATCTGTCTGCAGGCCACCCGGCTGTTTGGTTGGTGAGACGAGGTACCGCTTTGCGAGTACCGCGGTAGTCCACAGCCGGGGGAGCGGCGCCCTCTAGCTCATACCTGGTCGGTATGTCGGCGCCTTCCTCTCGGGTCTATGACCGTGTCAGCGAACGTCGCCGTGCGGTCGCCTTGGCGCGACACTTCCGCGATGCGGAGGGCCTCTCAATCGCGCAGATCGCCGAGCGCCTCGGCCGCTCACCGGCGACGATCAAGGCCTACTTCTACGACCCGACCGGCGAGAAGGCGCGGGCGATCAAGGCGCGCTACGTCGGCGTTTGCCGCGGCTGCGGCGCCTTCACCCAGCCGCGCAACGGCAAGGGCGACGCCGACCGGTACTGCAAGCGGTGCCGGCCGGGCGCTATCCAGCCCAAGTGGACGCACAAACTGGTGATCGCGGCCATGCTCGAGTGGCAGATCCGGTATGGCAGGCTGCCGTCCTCCTATGACTGGTCGCGCACGCACGGCAAACGCCGCCGTGGCGCCGCCGCCCAGCGGCTCAAGGAGGGGGAGTGGCCGTCGGCGAGCGTCGTCAGTGCGCTCTTCGAGAGCTGGAGCATGCTCGCGAAGCGACGCAGACGGAGGCGACGACGATTCCCGCGGCCGGGCGAGGCGCAAGCCGACGCCGCTGACGGCGCGGATGTAGCTGGGGTTCGCGGGTCGGCGCCGAGCGCGGCGCGCAGCCAGGCGATGTGCACGTCGAGCGTCATGGGTGAGCTAACCCATCGTGTCCCACACACCGGACGCCTATTCGGCTCGGACAATCGACTTGTCGTGCAAGCACACCGCGTCGCGGGTATTGACCAAGGACGTCAGCGATGCAAGACGAAAGCCCCACAAGCAGCGGTCAACAGCACGAGGCGGCGGATTCGTTCGTCGGCGGACGCCGCGAAACAGAGCTTGAGCGCTACGACCGCAACCTAACTGAGCTGACGGGCGAGCTGCGCGTCGCGCTGCCCGGCGTGCAGGTCCTGTTCGCGTTCCTGCTCGTCGCGCCGTTCAATCAGCGC
>VAWT01000106.1 GCA_005883415.1 Actinomycetota bacterium
AGCGATCCTCGCCGCGCCCGCCGTCCGCGCGGCCGGCGCAAGCGTCGTCCGCATCCTGGGCACGGCGTGCGGCCTCGGTATCGAGGGTTCAGGTTGGGTGGCGGCGCCAGGCATCGTGGTGACGAACGCCCACGTCGTGGCGGGGGAGGAGGACACGCAGGTGGAGGAGGGCGGCAACAGCTCCGGCCTGCCGGCCCAGGCGATCGACGTCGACCCCAAGGACGACATCGCGGTGCTTCGCGTCCCCGACCTCCGCGCTCCGGTGCTGAGCCTGGCGCCGAACCCGCAGGCGGGAACCGCGGCCGCCATCCTCGGCTACCCAGAGGACGGCCCGTTGGATGCCGAACCGGGGAGGGTTGGCCAGACGCTCGACGTCCATACCGAGAACGCCTACGGCCAGGGGCCGATCCTGCGCTCGGTGACGCAGCTACTGGGGTTCGTGCGGCCCGGGAACTCGGGGGGACCGATGGTGGCCGCGAACGGTCAGGTCGAGGCGACCGTATTCGCGGCCGTCACCGGCTCGCCCGCCGGAGGAGGCTTCGCGGTGCCCAATTCGCTGGTCCGCCAGCAGCTGAAACTGGCCGAATCGCGCGGAACCACGGTCAGCACCGGGCCTTGCACCAGTTCTTAGAATTTAGGAGTTAGAGGCCCGCCCAAGTTGGGTAGAGCCTCGATGGGTCCCCCTAAGACGCCCGGGCGGGCGGCGGTCTGCATCGCCGCCCGCCCGCGGCCTCGTTGCCCCCGGTCCGTGCCTAGTGGCCACTCCCACTGGCGTCCTGGCCCCCGATGTCCTCGGCCATTTGCAGTACCACGTCGAGCCCCATTGCCCCAAGGAGCTGCGGGTGGTGCTGAGCCAGATGCAGCTGAACCGCCTCGTATAGCCCATCCTCCGAATCGCCCTCGAGTGTCGCCCCACACTCACAGCGGGCGATCCGTCGGTTCCCGTTAGCGCGGGTCGCTTGGCCCATTTGCGTTTCGCCGAGCACAGCCCCGTGATCCACGCTCGGAAGCATCGTCAACTGCCGTTGGCGCTACGTTTCCAGAACGTTGCCGGAGGAGTCTGCGTTACCGGAGAAGTCTGCTCTGAGGGAGGGGTCTGCGACCCCGGCTTCCGAACGGACGCGAGTTCAGCTCGGCGGGCGGCTATCGGTCGAGATCGACGGGGTGCAGCGGGCGGGCGCGCTGCGCGGCAAGCAGGCGCCGCTGGTATTTGCCTACCTGGTGCTGAACCGCGACCGCCACGTCGGGCGCGACGAGCTGAGCCAGACGCTGTGGCCAGAGCAGCTGCCACGCTCCCAGGACGCGTCGCTGCGGACGCTGCTCTCGCGGCTACGCTCGGCCGTCGGATCGGAAGCCGTCGTCGGGCGCGAGCAGGTGATGCTCGCGCTCCCGGAGCGCATCTGGATCGACTTCGAGGCCGCCGTGGCTGGTGTGGAGCGTGCGCTCGAGGCTCTCGACAGCGGCGACGCACCGGCCGCCTGGGCACTGGCCCAGGTCCCGCTCAACATCTCTGGGCGGGGCCTCCTTCCGGGTGCTCACGCCGATTGGCTAGAGCCCTATCGGCGTGAGCTCGAGGAGCTGAGGCACCAGGCTCTGGAGGTGATCGGGCGCGCGGGGCTGATCGTGGGGGGGACCCAACTGGCGTCGGTGCAGCGGGCGGCGCGGGCGCTGATCGAAGCCGAGCCCTACCGGGAGTCGGGCTACGTGCTGTTGATGCAGGCCCTGGCCGCCGAGGGCAACCAGGCCGAGGGCGTGCGCGTCTTCGAGCGGCTGCGGACGCTGCTGCGAGACGAGCTGGGAACGACTCCCTCCCCCGTCGCGATCGCGGCGCACGAGGCGCTATTGCATCCGCCGCTGCGACGTGCGCGAGAGCCCTCCCGAGCGCCTGTTCAGATCGAGCTACCGCCAGAGCTACGGGCCGACCGCCGCCCCGAGCTTGTCGGTCGCCGGCGGGAGCTGGCCGAGGTCGAGCGCCTCTTCGAAGATGAGCGGGAGGACCCCCTGACCGTCACGCTTCTGAGCGGGGACCCCGGTGTCGGCAAGAGCAGACTGGCGGCCGAGCTCGCGCGCCGCCGGCATCATGGCGGCGCCGTCGTGCTCTCCGGCCGTTCCCCGCAGGAGCCCTTGGCCCCCTATCAGCCATTCCTCGAGGCCCTGCGCCACTACATCTCGAGCGCGCCGCTCGACCAGCTGCAAGCGATCGTGCGCGAGCACGGCCCCGAGCTTCAGCGGCTGCTGCCCGAGCTCGGCCGCCGGATTTCCGACCTGCCGCCCCCGGCCCAGGGCCAGCCCCAGACCGAGCGCTACCGGCTGTTCGAAGCAGTGCTGGGCGTCTTGGCTCGGATCGCGGCTTGCACCCGGCTGCTGCTCGTGCTGGACGATCTTCATTGGGCCGACCGTCCCACGCTGCTGCTGCTTCGCCATCTGGCCAGCGCGCAGCGGCCGGCCCGGATGTCAATCCTGGGGGCATACCGCCGGGGCGAAGAAAACCGTGCCGCGTTTGGGGACGCCCTCCAAGAGCTTCGCGACGAGCGACTGGTGCACGAGTTTCGGCTCACGGGCCTCCGCGAGGACGAGACGGCGCAGCTGGTGGCGACCCGCACCGGGACGGTGCCGCCCGTGATGCTCGTTCGCGCGCTGCACGCCCAGACCGAGGGCAATCCGCTGTTCATCTCCCAGATCGTTCGCGAGCTGAGCCGGGCCGGTGTCGATCTCTCGACTGCCGGACCACGTGAATTGCACGAGCTGGGCCTGCCCGAGGACGTGAGGCGCGTAATTTCTTACAGGCTTGCCGGGCTCCGCGGCCAGACCGAGGAATGGCTGCGCGTGGCCGCCGTCATCGGTCGGGATTTCGACGCCTCGCTCGTGGAGCACGTCAGCCCGCTCGATGAGGAGCAGTCGATCTCGGCGCTCGAGGACGCGCTGGCGGCCGGCGTGGTGGTCGAGCAGACCGCGAATGCGCGAGAACAGGCGACCACCCCCTTCGGCTGCAGCTTCTCGCACGTGCTGATCCGCGAGACGCTGTATGAGGAGATGTCGGCTCCGCGCCGGGCTCGGATCCACCGGCGCGTGGGCGAGGCGCTCGAGCAGCGGCATGATGGCGGTGAGAGCAGCGCCGACGGCGAGCGGGCGGCGATGCTGGCCGAGCACTTCACTCGGGCGGCCGGGCCCCAGGACGCGGATAAGGCGATTCGGTACGCGATGCAAGCTGCCGACCGGGCCACCGCGATGTTGGCCTACGAGCAGGCGGCCGAGCACTATTCACGGGCGCTGGCCCTGCTGGATTCATTTTCGCCGGGCGACGACGCTCGGCGGCTGGAGCTCCTGTTGGGGCTCGGCCAGGCATACGTACGGGGGGGTGACCGGCCGCTGGCCTGGAGCCCGCTTCGCGAGGCGGCCGAGCTGGCGATTCGCCGGGGCGACGCCGAGAGCCTGGCCCGGGCGGCGGTGGCCGCCGCGCGACGATACGTGCAGCAGCCGGGAGTGGTGGACGAAGAGCTGCTCGGGCTGCTCGACCGGGCGCTCGAGATGACTGCACAGCAGCGCAGCACGGTCCGCGTCCGGCTGCTGGCCAGGCTGTGCGGAGCGCTCTATTACTCTGACAGGCGCCAGCGGATGGCGGCTGCCGATTCCGCGGAGCTATTGCGGTTCGCACGCGAGGCGGACGACATGGAGCTCACGCTCCAGGGGCACGCCTGGCTGGTGGTGGACCTGCTCGAGCACGGCGATCCGCAGGCGGTCGACGCCCAGATCGAAGCGTTCACTGAAGGAGCCGAGCGGCTTCGGCAGCCTCTCTATCTATGGCAGGCCGCCGTGTGGCGAGGGATGCGGGCGCTGCTCGAGGGCCATCTCGAGGAGGCCGACAAGCTCGCGGCGCAGGCGCTGGCAATTGGCGCGCGCGCCGAGCCGGTGACCGCCCGTCAGTACTACGCGGTCCAGCTGATCGCCATCAGGCGCGACCAGGGCCGCATGGGTGAGCTCGAGGAAGCAGTTAGGCAGGTGAGCGAGCAATACCCGAACCGGATCGGGTATCGAGCGGCGCTGGCGCTGCTGCTGTCCGAGACGGGGCGCCCGGACGAGGCCAGTACGGAGGCGGCCTCGCTCGAGGTGGATGACATCGCAGAGGACGTCGACTGGCTGACGACGATGACCATGCTTGCCGATCTCGCGGCCGACGTGGGTGACGCCGCCCGAGCCGAGCGGCTGTACGCGCTGCTCGAGCCCTACGCCGACGTCAACGTGGTCATTGGGCTGGGGGTGGTCTGCGAGGGTGCCGCGGCCCGGTACCTGGGCCGGTTGGCTGCGGCGATAGGCCGCCCCGAGGAGGCAAAGCGACACTTCGAGCACGCCCTTCAGCGAAACGCCGCGCTGGGAGCTCCGATGTGCCTGGCGCGGACGCAGCTCGACTACGCCGAGACCCTCGGTCCGCCTCGGTCGGCACGTGCCCGGGAGCTGGTCGAGTCGGCCGCTTCGGCCGCGCGGGAGCTGGATCTTCCGGCGCTGGCGCTGCGAGCGGCGGCGCTCCTTTCCTGAGCATCCCCGTGGCGGGCCTTGAAACGGGCGCTACCCTCCCCGGATTCATGCCCAAGATCCTTGTGATAGCCGAGAAGCCGTCGGTGGGCCGCGATTTCACCAAGGTCCTGCCTGGCCCCTTCCAGAAGTCGGAGGGCTACCTGGAGGGCCCCGAGCACGTAGTCACCTGGGCCGTCGGCCACCTCGTTCAGCTCGCCGATCCCGACGAGTACGACGAGCGCTTCAAGAAGTGGCGCATGGCCGACCTGCCGATCGTGCCCGACCGGTTCAAGCTGGTCGTGCGCGACGAGCGCTCCAAGAAGCAGATGAACGTCATCAAGCGGCTCTTGGCCCGCGACGACACCTCAGAGGTCGTCAATGCCTGCGACGCCGGCCGCGAGGGCGAGTTGATCTTCGCCTACGTGTACGAGAAGACCGGCTCTCGCAAGCCCGTCAGGCGGCTGTGGCTGAACTCTATGACCCGCCGGGCGATCGAGGATGCGTTCGGCCATCTCCGCCCGGGCGCCGATCTGGAGCCGCTTCAGGAGGCCGCGCGCTCGCGCTCGGAGGCAGATTGGATCGTGGGCATGAACGCCACTCGCGCGGCGACGATCCGTCTGCGCTCCTCGTTCGACGGCGCGGTGTCGCTCTGAGGGTAGGTACCACGCGGGCGCGAATCCTCGGGTGGCCTCCGCCCAGGAGGCCGAGGCGATCGTCTCCGCTTGCCGGAGCCAGACCGGCACGATCACAAAGCTCGAGAAGTCCGAGCGCAAGGAGCGCCCACCGCTGCTGTACGACCTCACTTCGCTTCAGCGCGACGCCAACAGCCGCTTCGGTTTCTCCGCCCGGCGAACGCTCGCCGCCGCCCAGCGCCTGTACGAGGAGCACACGGCACTCACCTATCCCCGCACCAATTCTCGCTTCCTGACGGGCGATCTCGTGCCCCAGATCAAGCCGATCGCGCGGTTGGTGGGTTCGACGAATGGGTCGGCATACGGAAGGGCTTCGGAGTACGTGCTGGGGCTCGACGTCCTGCCCCTGGGCCGGGTGGTGAACGACGCGCGCGTGACCGACCATCACGCGATCATCCCCACGCTCGCCGAGCGACACCCGGTGGACAAGTTCTCAGACGACGACCGCAGGGTCTATGACCTGGTCGTGCGGCGCTTCTTGGCCGTGTTCCACCCGGAGGCGGTGTTCGAGAACACACGCGTGGAGACCACTGTCCTCTCAGAGCATGTGTTCCGAACGCGCGGGAAGCTCATGCTCGTCCCCGGCTGGCGGGGCGTGTACGGCGAGAGCGCCGATGGCGAGGCTGCTTCTGACGACGACGAGGGTCGCGAGCAGCAGCTGCCGCGCCTCGACCAGGGCGAGGACGCTCTGGTCCGGGAGGTCGGCTCGGAGGAGAAGGAGACCAAGCCGCCGCGCCGCTACAGCGAGGGCTCGCTGCTGGCGGCGATGGAGACCGCCGGCAAGCTGGTCGAGGAGGAGGAGCTGCGCGAGGCGATGAAGGACTCCGGCATCGGCACCCCGGCCACACGGGCGGCGATCATCGAGCGTCTGATCCAGGTCGGCTACGTGGAGCGCGAGGGCCGCGCCCTGGTGGTGACCGAGAAGGGCCTGAATGTGATCAAGCTCTTGGGCGAGCACGCGCTGACCTCGCCCGGGCTGACCGGCGACTGGGAGCACCGGCTGGCGAACATCGAGAAGGGGTCAGACTCGCGCAAGGCGTTCATGGGCGACATCGTCAAGTTCACCTCCGACACGGTCTCCGAACTCGATACCCGGCTGAAGGGCGTGCGGATCCCACGTGCCCGTCTGGGCCCGTGCCCCGTCTGCGGCCACGAGATCGTGGAGAACCGCAAGGGCTACTCATGCTGGTCGCGCGAGGATCCGGGCTGCGGGTTCGTCATCTGGAAGTCAAAGGCCGGCAAGTCATTGCCAGTGTCCGTGGCCCGTGAGCTGATCAGGACCGGCCGCACCGAGAAGCCCGTGAGCGGCTTCAAGGGCCGCTCGGGGCGTTCGTTCCGGGCTCGGTTGGCCTTGGAGCAGGCCGATGACGGCAAGTGGCGGGTCGAGTTCGACGAGCCCTGGGCGCGGGAGGGGGCCAGGGCACCGTCTCCGGCTTCCGAGGCCGCCGCTACGGAGGAGCCGGCGGCGGCGTAGGGGTTTACGCGGACGGCCGGCAACGCCGACCGAACCTGTTCAACAGCACATTCCGCCGCCGACGCGGCGGGTTTGTGCGTTAGGACTCGCATAGCGTGTTCAAGAGCACATTCCGGCACCTGCGCGGCGGGTTTGTGCTCTCGAACAGGTTCGTGACTTTCGGCCCTTAGGAGTAGCGAGCCGTCCTCTCGCCGCGCCACTATGGGGTCATGCCGCTCACGCTCGTGCTTGGACCCGCCAACTCCGCAAAGGCCGGGGAGGTCCTGGGGGCGTTTGGAGCCGCCCGCCGCCGGGGGGCGCTGCTGGTGGTGCCCACCGCGCGAGATGCGGATGCCTACTCCCGCGAGCTGGCGGCCGAGGGAGCCGTCCTCGGCGGGTCGGTCGTCACGTTCTCGGGTCTGGCCCGGGAGATCGCCAGCCGCGTCGGCTACCAGCAGACCTGCGTCAGCGAGCTGCAGCGCCAGCGACTGTTGCGGCGGGCGCTGGAGCGAACCGAGCTGGTCACGCTGGCCGAGTCGGCGTCCGCTCCCGGGTTCGCCGCCGCCGCACTGGAGTTGATCGCCGAACTGGAGCGCTCGCTGATCTCGACGGGACGATTCGCCCAGGCACTGAACGCATGGGCCGACGGGGACGAATGGCGAGTGCGCTACGGGCGGGAGATCGCGTCCATCTACCGCAACTACACCCGGCAGCTCGAGCGCCTCGGGCGCGTGGACGCCGAGCTCTACGCGTGGCGGGCGCTCGATGAGCTGCGTTCCGCCCCCGGCCGCTGGGGCGCCACCCCGGTGTTCTTCTACGGCTTCGATGACCTGACACCGCTGGAGCGAGACGCGATCGAGACGCTTGCCCGCATTGCGGGTGCCGAGGTGACCGTATCGCTGACCTACGAGCCGGGCCGGGCGGCGCTTGCCGCGCGGGCCGAGGTGGTGGAAGAGCTCCGGGCGCTGGCCGAACGAGTGCTCGAGTTGCCCGCGCTCGACACGCACTACGACCAACCGGCACTGCATTTTCTCGAGCGGCGACTTTTTGAGAGAACCGACGAGCGCGTGGATCCGGGTGCGGCGGTGCGCCTGCTCGAGGCGGGTGGCGAGCGCACCGAGGTCGAGCTGGTCGCTGCGGAGGTCCTCGAGCTGCTGAGGGCTAGCGTCCAGGCAGAGGAGATCGCTGTGGTCTACCGCTCGCTCGACGGATCCGCTGCGCTCATCGAGCGCGTGTTCGACGAGTTCGGAATCCCGGTTTCCATCGAGCGGGAGATCCCGTTCGCGCACACCGCGCTCGGCCGAGGAGTGCTGGCGATGGCCCGGTGCTCGCTTCTGGCAGAAAGCTCGACGCACTCCGCGCTGCCCGCGCTCCAGCGCAGGAGGTCGAGCGCCAGGCCCGGCGGCTGTTGGGTCTTTCACATAAGCGCGAGGCGGCCTTGCTCGATCGTGACGAGCAGCTCGACGCGAACGCGCTGGCGGCACTGGTGCGATCGCTGGCGGAGCTCGAGGAGCTCGGAGAGCCGCTGTCGGGGCCAGAGCTGGTGCAGCTGCTCGAGGAGCTGACGGTGCGCGCAAGCGGGCGCGGTGGCGCCGGGCAAGTGCTGGTGGCTGAGCCGTTGCAGATCCGAGCGCGCCGCTTCCGGGCGGTGTTCGTCTGCGGGCTTCAAGAGGGGACCTTTCCTGCGCCCGGCGCCTC
>VAWT01000280.1 GCA_005883415.1 Actinomycetota bacterium
CGGCTCCTCGGTCGCTGTGGCGGCCTGCGACATCTACCGGCCCGCTGCGGTGGACCAGCTGATCAAGGTTGGCAGCCAGGCCGGAGCTGAGGTGTATGAGCAGGGCACCGACCGCGACCCCGTCAGGATCGCCGCCTGGGCCCGCGACCGCGCGCAGTCCGAGGGCAAGGACGCGCTGATAATCGACACCAGCGGCCGCTTGCACGTGGACCAGGAGATGATGGCCGAGCTGGCCCAGATCAACAAGGCGGTGCGGCCCCACGACGTCCTGCTCGTCGTCGACGCGATGACCGGACAAGACGCGGTGGCCGTGGCGGAGCAGTTCGCCGAGGTCGCGGACTTCGACGGGGTTGTGCTCACCAAGCTCGACGGCGACGCGCGGGGCGGAGCCGCGCTGTCGGTCAAGGCGATCACCGGCAAGCCGATCCTGTTCGCGTCCACGGGGGAGAAGCTCGACCAGTTCGAGCGCTTCCACCCCGACCGCATGTCCCAGCGGATCCTCGGGATGGGCGACATGATGACCTTGATAGAGAAGGCGCAGGGCGCCTACGACGAAGAGCAGGCAGCTGACCTGGAGCGCAAGCTGCGCAAGCAGGAGTTCGGGCTCGACGACTTCCTCGATCAGATGCGGCAGGTACGCCGACTAGGGCCGCTCCAGTCGCTGCTGGGCATGATCCCTGGCATGGGCAAGGAGCTCCGAAACGTGCAGGTGGACGAGCGTGAATTCGACCGGCTCCAGGCGATCATCCTGTCGATGACCCCCCAGGAGCGACGGCATCCCGAGCTGATCAAGGGCTCGCGGCGCCTGCGGATCGCTCGTGGGTCCGGCACCAACGTCCAAGCCGTCAAGCAGCTCATCAAGCAGTTCGAACAGATGCGCAAAGTCATGCGCCAGGTCGCCCAGGGCCGGATGCCCGACCTGGGGGCATTGATGCGTCAAGCGCGGTGACGCGTCGGGCGCGGCGCGCACCGAGCCGCTAACCTCAGCCGCCGCATGTCGGTGAGACTTCGACTAACCCGCATAGGCAACCGCAAGAACCCCATCTGGCGGGTCGTGGTGGCTGACCAGCGTGCGAAGCGAGACGGTCGCGTGATCGAGACCGTCGGCCATTACAACCCGCAGACGAATCCCTCCACGATCACGCTCGACGAGGAGCGCATCAGGGACTGGCTCGCGCGAGGCGCGCAACCGAGCGGGACCGTGCGAAAGCTCCTGCACACGCAGGGCATCCAGTAGCCAGCGGGCGCCAGCTCATGAGGGAGCTGCTCGAGTATCTGGCCCGCGGACTGGTCGAGCACCCCGGAGAGGTGCGCGTGGCGGAAAGCGAGGAGGACAACGGGTCCATCGTTCTCGAGCTCTCGGTTGCCGAAGACGACTACGGGAACGTGATCGGCAGAGGGGGGCGCACGGCGCAGGCCCTGCGGACAGTCATCAAGGCCGCGGCGGTCAAGGATGGGCGCCGGGTGTTCGTGGACATCGTCGACGCTGCATGAGCGCCCGCGCCGCGAGGCGCAGCAAGCTGCGCGCCGGACTCATTGGCAGACCCCACGGCCTGGATGGAAGCTTCTACGTCGAGGAGCCGAACCTGTGGCTGCTTCGCCAGGGACAGCCCTTGCTGATCGGCGAGCGGCGGGCCCTCGTCGCGGAGCGCAAGGGAGCGGACGGGCGCCCGATCATCCGCCTGGAGGGTCTGCGCGATCGGACTGCGGCGGAGGCCGTTCGCGGCGAGGTGTTGTCGGCTCGTCGCGATGACGCGCCCGAGCTCCCCGAGGGCGAGTGGTGGGCCGAGGATCTCGAGGGCTGCGCGGTCCTCGCCGATGGCCGCCAGATCGGTGTCGTGAAGCGGCTGATCGGCCTTCCGTCGTGCGAGGCGCTCGAGGTCCAGCGCGCGGACGAAGTGGGCGAGCTGCTCGTCCCGCTGGTTTTCGACGCGGTACGGGAGGTCGATGTCCAGCAGGGAGAAATTGAGATCGACCTGCAGTTCCTGGGCGAGGGGCCGGCTCCATGAACATCGACGTATTCACGCTGTTCCCCGATGCGTTTGGGTGGTTCGAGCGCCAACGGCACGTGGCCAACGCGCTCGCGCAGGGGCACACGATCTCCTACGTCAACTACCGAGACCACACCCCGCTGAGCGCGGGCCAGGTCGACGACACTCCATTCGGCGGCGGCGCCGGAATGGTGCTGCGAGTCGATGTGGTGGAGGCCGCGCTGCGGGCCCGTTACCAGGTCGATCCGGTGCTTCTGCCCGGCCAGCGACGCGTGATCGCCCTGACCCCGAGCGGCCGCCTGCTGGACGACGCCCTGGTCGACGAACTAGCCGCCGAGCCGGCGCTGACGCTGCTGTCCGGTCGCTATGAGGGATTCGACGAGCGGATCGTCGAGCACTTCTGCAGCGATGAGATCTCGATCGGCAGGTACACCCGCCCGGCGGAGCATCGTGGGTGGCGAGTGCCGGAGATTCTGCTGTCGGGACATCACGCGCGGATACGCCGCTGGCGCCTTGAGCAGAGCCGCCAGCGCGCCACAAAAGGTCCGCTACCATAGGGCGCCCGCGCTGACCGGCACACCTGAGAAGGCTGTGCCCACGGGCCTGAAGCCGGCGCGGCACCATTGGCTTGCCATGAGTACCGTGATCGACAGTCTGGAGCGTTCTCAGCTGCGCCGGGTTCCGCGCTTCGGCGCCGGCGACCGCTTGCGGGTCCACTTCCAGGTGACGGAAGGCACCCGGCGCCGGACGCAGGTGTTCGAAGGCGTGGTGCTCAAGCGTCAGGGCCACGGGGCCCGGGAGACCTTCACGGTTCGAAAGCAGTCGTTCGGCGTGGGCGTCGAGCGGACGTTCCCGCTGCACTCTCCCAAGATCGATCGAATCGAGGTGGCAGCGCGGGGGGACGTGCGGCGCGCCAAGCTGTATTACCTGCGCGCTCGCGTGGGGAAGCGTGCCCGGGTCCGCGAGCGGCGATCGATCGGGCCGGAGGAGATCGTCGACCGGGAGCTGCTGTATACGGAGTCGCCCGAGGCCGACGTGGAGGAGTCGCCCGAGGCCGACGTGGAGGAGGCCGGCTCATCCGAAGAGGAGGCGCACGAAGGTGGGGCGCCGGCTGACGGGGAGCCCGAGGCGTCTGACTCTCCGACGGCGGCGCAGGACGCCGGACCGGCGGCCGAGGAGACCGCCGGCGAAGAGAAGGTGTGACCCGAGCGAAGCGGGCGTTGACCGGCTCGCTCCTAGAGCTGGTCGTGATCGTCGCCGCAGCGCTCGGTCTGGCCCTCGCGATCCAAGCCTTCATCGTGAAGCCCTACCGGATTCCTAGCGGCTCGATGGAGCCAACGCTGAGCATCGGACAGCGGATACTCGTGGACCGGATCGCCAACAACTTCGGCTCTCCCCACATCGGCGAGATCGTCGTGTTCCACCCACCCCAGGCCTACGCCAACGGCTGCGCCAACCCTCTCGAGGGTCAAAACGGATCCGGACAGGACGGAGGTCAGGCCTGTGCCGTGGCCTGGAGCAGGCCTTCCTCACAGGCATTCGTCAAAAGAGTGGTGGGCCTGCCGGGCGACCAGCTCTCGATCCGGAACGGCCACGTGATCCGAGACGGAGTGCAGGAGAAGGACTCCTACATCGCCCCCTGTAACGGATCGGGCTCGTGCGACTTTCCGACCGCGGTGAAGGTTCCAAACGGCGACTTCTTCATGATGGGGGACAACCGAGGCGAGTCCGACGACAGCAGGTTCTGGGGCCCGGTGCCAAAGTCTTGGATCATCGGCCAGGCTTTCTTCACCTATTGGCCGCCGGATCGGCTCGGACCGCTTTGATTTCACGCCATGGCTAGACCACGCACCGCGACCTCCAGATCGCTGAAGGGGCTGATCGAGCTCGTCGCCACGATCGCGATCGCGATCGTCCTGGCGCTGTTGATCCAGGCGTTCATCGTCAAGCCCTACCGCATCCCGAGCGGCTCTATGGAGCCCACCCTAGGAATCAACCAGCGGATCCTCGCGAACCGCTTGATCAACCACCCCAGCATCGGAGATATCGTCGTGTTCCATCCGCCCACCGGGGCCGAGCAAGGGACCGGCATGTGCGGCAACTCGAACGAGGGCTCCGGCCATCCCCAGCCCTGCGGGGTGCCGACCCCTCACCAGTCCTCCACTACCTTCATCAAGCGGGTGGTCGCCGGACCCGGGGACCGGATCTCGATCCGAGGAGGGCACGTTTACCGCGATGGCGTACGGGAGAAGGACTCCTACATCGCACAGTGCGGAGGCGTTCCTGACTGCAATTTCCCGCAATCGATCGTTATTCCGCCCGGCGATTACTTCATGATGGGGGACAACCGTGGCCAATCAGACGACAGCCGATTCTGGGGTCCAGTCCCCAACAGCTGGATCATCGGAGTCGCCTTCTTCACCTACTGGCCACCCGACAGGATCGGATTCCTCTGAGCACCGCGGCAACGGGACGAAGCGTCCCCGGCCCATGGGCCGCCGCCTGTTCGCCTTCGACCGCTCGTTCGGCGTCCGCTACGTCGCCGGCGCAGACGAGGCTGGACGGGGCTGCCTGGCCGGGCCGCTGGTCGCCGCAGCCGTCCTGTTCGATCTCGAGCGCCTGACGCCTCGCGACGTACGCGCCCTCGGGGCGCTGAACGACTCAAAGCAGCACACCTCGGAAGGTCGCGCCGAGCTGTTTCCACTGATCCTCCGCATCGCAGCTCGGGTCGCCATCGTCACCCGCTGCGCGCCGGGCATCGACGAACGCGGGCTGCACGTCACGAACCTGGCCGCCCTGCGGGACGCGCTGGCGCTGGTTGCCCGCGAGCCCGGCGTCTGCCTCAGTGACGGGTTCCCGCTCGGGGATCTCGGCCACCAGCACCGCGCGATCGTCGGCGGCGACGCTCGCAGCGCCGCCATCGCCGCGGCGTCGGTGATCGCCAAGGAGACGCGCGACCGCTACATGCGACGGGCCGACGCCCACCATCCAGGGTTCCAGTTCGCCGATCACGTCGGCTACTCGACCCCGGAGCACCGGGAGGCGATCGAGCGTCTGGGCGTCTCGCCCCTGCACCGTCTCTCGTTCCAGTCCGCGGCCTACCAGCAGCTGCGGCTGTAGCGCGCGGCGCTCCGGGTTAGAAGGCTCCCTCCAGGTGCTCCAGCTCGGCCAGGTCGCCGGCCGAGTCGAACGTCACCCCGATTGCATCGAACCGCAGCCGCGACGCAAAGCTGCGCCCCGCTCGGGTTGCGAGCCACTGGCGCGCCATCATCCGCACTTTCGTGCGCTTGCGCGCGTGTAGCGAATCGAACGGGCGCACGCCGACCTGCGCGAGACGCACGGTCTTGACCTCGCAGAACACGAGCGTCTGACCGTCGAACGCGACGAGGTCGAGCTCGCCCCAGCGGGTCCGGTAGTTGCGCTCGACGATGTCAAATCCACGCCGGCGCAGGTGCTGAGCGGCGACCTCCTCGCCTCGACGTCCCAGGAACCGACGGGCGTCTTCGTCCATGTTTGCGACGGTAAGCCGGTATGAGGGAGCCGTGAGATCCGCAGCCCTGCTTGGCACACAATTGGCACACGGCGTGACCCACGCGTGACATGGCGACCCCTAGCGTGCCGCTCTAGTGCTGGCGCGCGTCTGCACCTTCACGATCGACGGCGTCGACCCCCGCCAGGTGTGGGCCGAGGTGGACATCCGCAGCGGCCTGCCGTCGTTCACGATCGTCGGGCTGGGAGACGCAGCCGTGCGCGAGTCGCGCGACCGGGTCCGCGCAGCCATCCAGAACTCGCACTTCGAGTTTCCGCAGATGCGTATCACGGCAAATCTTGCCCCCGCCTTTCTGAAAAAGGTGGGTCCGGGGTTCGATGCCGCCCTGGCGCTGGGAGTGCTGGCGGCCAGCGGGCAGGCGCCGGCCGATGCGCTGAACAGATATGCCGTCTTCGGGGAGCTGTCGCTCAGCGGGGCGCTCCGTGACTCTCCGGGCGCGCTGGCCGTGGCGGAGGGAGCCAGGCAAGCGGGGTTTCCACGGTTGATCGTTCCCCGCGAGCGAGCCCGCGAGGCGGCCATCGTCGAAGGCGTCGAGGTGGTGGGGGTGTCAAGTCTGCAGGCCGCAGCCGACGTGGTGAAAGGCAGCGAGGTGCCGCCGTTGCCAGCCCCCGAGCCGGACACCTCCGTGCCGCTGCCGGAGCCGGACCTGATCGACGTGCGGGGACACGCGGCGCCGTTGCTCGCGCTTCAGATCGCGGCGGCCGGCGGTCACAACCTGCTGCTGGACGGCGCGCCGGGGACGGGCAAGACGATGCTCGCTCGGCGACTTCCGTCGATTCTGCCGGCGATGAGCCGCAGCGAGGCTATCGAGGTGACGAGGATCCACAGCGTCGCCGGCATCCACGCAAACGGGCTGATTCGGGCACGGCCGTTTAGGGCTCCGCACCACACCATTTCTCCATCCGGCTTGGTCGGAGGCGGGTCGCCGCCGCGCCCAGGCGAGGCGACACTCGCAAGTCACGGTGTGCTGTTTCTGGATGAGCTGTCGGAGTTTCAGCGCTCGAGCCTCGACGCGCTGCGCCAGCCGCTCGAGGACGGCGCGGTGACGATCGTGCGCGCCCAGAGGGCGCTGCGGTTCCCGACCAGCTTCATTCTGATCGCGGCGACTAACCCCTGCCCGTGCGGCTTCGCCGGCGTGGACGATCGCTGCGGATGCGGAGAGGCCGAGCTGCGCCGCCACCGGCGCAAGCTGTCGGGGCCGCTGCTTGACCGGATGGATCTACTGGTCAGCGTGCAGCGGCCGACCGAGGATGAGCTGCGCGAACCGCCGGCGATCGGCTCCGCGCAGGCCCGCGATCGGGTCGCCGAGGCCCGTGAGCGCCAGCGGGAGCGACTGGCGGGAACGGCCGCCAGCTGTAACGGCGAGATGGACGCACGTGAAGTGCGGCGTCACGTCCGGCTCGATCCCGCCGCAGAGCAGGCGCTGGGTGACGCCTATATGGCCGGCGTGCTCAGCGTCCGCGGCAGGCACCGGGTGATGCGGGTTGCCAGGACGATCGCCGACCTCGAGCGGTGCGATCGGGTGGCACGTGGGCACGTCCTGACGGCGCTCGCGCTGCGCCAGCGGACCGGTAGCGAGACCGCGCTGGCGGCGTGAACGACCGCCGCGCGTGCGACCGATGCCTAAAGCGGACGTGGTTGCTGGCCCGCCTGTCGGGGCACCTTGACCAGGCGCGCGGCCGCGCGGAGGAGGTCCTCGAGCTAGCCGATACCGAGCTCCTCGCAGCGCTCGCGGGCCCTCGCCGAGGGGCTGTGGCCGCCGAATACGAGCGAGTGCAGCCGCGGGCGATACGTCATCGCGTGGGCGCGGCCGGTCTGGAGCCGATCTGCCGCTGCGACCCGGGCTATCCACAGCGATTGCTGGCCCTGTCCAGCCCGCCGTCGGTGCTGCACGTCGGGGGCGGGTTGGAGCGCTTGCTCGAAATCGTGTCCGGCGAGCCGGTGGCGATCGTCGGGGCCCGGCGCGCGTCGGGCTACGGCCTGGAGGTGGCCGGCTCACTCGGCCGTGGGCTGGGCAGCGCCGGTGTCGCTGTCGTGAGCGGGATGGCGATCGGCATCGACTCGGCTGCACACGCCGGCGCGCTCGACGCGGCGGCGCACACGGTTGCGGTGCTGCCCGGAGGCGCTGAGCAGCCCTACCCGCCCGGCAAGCGGTCGCTGTATAACCGGATCCGCGGGGCCGGCGCCGTGGTGTCGGAGCTTCCGCCGGGGACGGCGGTCAGGAGGTGGATGTTCCCGGCGCGCAACCGGATCATTGCCGGTCTTAGCGCGGCCACGGTGGTCGTTGAGGCCCGTGAGCGCTCCGGTGCTCTGCTGGCCGCGGCGCGAGCCGTCGAGCTCGGGCGAGCGGTCGGGGCGGTGCCGGGACGGGTCACCTCGCCACTGGCCACGGGTCCGCATCGGCTGCTGACCAGGGGCGCCACGATCGTCCGCGGCCCGCAGGACGTGCTCGACCTGCTGTTCGGTTGCGGAGTGCGCACGGCGCCGGCGCAGACCCGCCCGGCCTTGGCCGACGACCTCGAGCGGGTGCTGCGAAAGATCTCCGACGGCCACGACACGATCGCCGCGCTTGCCCGCGCCGGGTTGCCGGCCGATCAGGCGCTCACCGCGCTCAGCGCGCTGGAGCTGGCGGGCTACGTCAGGCGCGAGGCCGGCGGCAGATACATGGTCGTTCCCTAACCTCGGTCGCAATGAGCGCTACCCGCCGCATTCCCCGCGCGTTGTCGATTGCCGGCTCCGACTCGGGCGGCGGCGCGGGCATCCAAGCCGACCTGAAGGCCTTTGC
The DNA here is from genome assembly GCA_005883415.1 of Actinomycetota bacterium. Taxonomy (GTDB): domain Bacteria; phylum Actinomycetota; class Thermoleophilia; order Solirubrobacterales; family Solirubrobacteraceae; genus Palsa-465. Next base: position 8,327 of record VAWT01000280.1, read on the forward strand.
GGCCTGTGGGGTCCACGGCATGACCGCGATCACGGCCATCACGGCGCAGAACACGGTCGGAGTGAGCGAGATCTACAGCGTTCCGCCTGAGACGATCATCGCTCAGGTTCGCGCTGTCGCGTCTGACATAGGCGTGGACGCCGTCAAGATCGGGATGCTGGGGACCGCGCCCACGATCCAGGCGGTCGACCGCGCGCTGGACGAGCTGGAGACCAGGCCGCCGGTCGTGCTCGATCCGGTGATGGTCTCCGAGTCCGGGGCGCAGCTACTGGAGCCGGACGCGCGCGAGGCGCTGGTCGACCTGCTTCTCCCCAGAGCCACCGTGGTCACTCCCAACCTGCCCGAAGCGCGCGTCCTGGCCGGCTCTGACGATGCCCCGACTGCCGAGCTGGCCCGGGCCGTTCTGGCGCTCGGCCCGGGCGCGGTGCTTATCACCGGCGGTCACGCCGACGCGACCGACCTCTTTTTCGATGGAGCGACGCTTGCCGAGCTGCCGGGCCAGCGTCACGCTGACGGCGCTGCGCACGGATCGGGATGCACGCATTCCTCGGCCCTGGCGGCACTGCTGGCCTGGGGGCTCTCGCCGTTGGAGGCCGCCCGCAGGGCGAAGGACATCGCGGCGGCGTCGGTCGAGCGGGGGCTCGTCCAGCTCGGCGCGGGAGCCGGCCCGGTTGACGTGCTTGGGCTGCCTGAGAGGGCTCCGCCTTTGACATAATCCCGGACGTGCGCTTCCTGAGGATGAGGCCTGGACACGGTGAGGTGCTGATCGCTGAAGGCGATGTCGGCGTCGTCGAGGACGAAGAGCGGCTGATCGAGGAGTTCCGCCGGCAGCTGGATGCGGGCCTGTGGGCCGCGGTTCCGCTGGAGGGCGATCTCGGGGGACGTCGGGCGCGGATGGTCAAGGAATTTGACGAGATCCCGCGCGACGCTGAGCGCGTGATCTTCTTTCCGCGCGCAGCCGGCGGCCGCTAGGAGTCCGCGGTGGTTCTGGCTCTGGCCGCGACTGCACTGGTGGTGCTGGCGCTGCTTGCGGAGGAGCTAATACCGCGGATTGAGCATGCCTGGGCGAGGCATCGCGCGCGGGCACGTCGCGTGCCGACGCTGGAGTACGATCCCGGTCGCGAGCTGCGAGCCGAGCAGCGTGCACGACAGCTGCTCAAGTCCTGTGTCAGCCAGGAGGAATGGCAGATGTACCGGGATCTGGGGTTCATTCGGGTGTGGGGCTCGCAGGTCGATGGTCCCGAGGATGCGGGAGGGACCGGTGGCGCCGCCTACGCCTATCTCATTTACCCCCACAGGGCGATCGTCGCCTATCTCGCTCAGACGCACCGACTGCTGAACGAGTACTGCGTCGCGTTCCCGGACGAGACGCGTCCGTATGGAAGCGCGATGCTTCCCGACTCCGACGATGTGCTCGCCAAGTGGATGGCCCTCACCGGCGACGAGCGGAAGCTGATCTCAACGGCGAACATGCATCTCCCCGGGCGCCAGCTCGACCCTGCCAAGGTCAAGCGCGACCTTTGGCGGCTATCGCAGTGGGAGCGGGCGCGCATGCGCCACCAGGCCTCGTCAGAGCGCGCATCTCGCTGAGTCCAGTAGCTCTCGCGCCGGGCCGAGAGTGACCTCCCGCTACAGTCGTCGCCCCGTGAACTTCGACCTCAAGCATCGTAGTCGTGCGCTCACGGATGGTCCCGAGCGCGCGCCCGCGCGCGCATACTTGAAGGGCATCGGGTTCGACGACGAGGCGCTCGCCAAGCCGATCATCGCGGTCGCGAACACCTGGATCGAGACAATGCCCTGCAACTTTCATCTGCGGGCGCTGGCCGCAAAGGTCAAGGAGGGCATTCGGGCCGCGGGAGGCACGCCGATGGAGCTCAACACGATCGCGATCTCCGACGGGATCACGATGGGAACCCCTGGGATGAGGGCCTCGCTCGTCAGCCGGGAGCTGATCGCGGACTCCATCGAGATCGTCTGCGACGCGCACATGTTCGATGCCGTGGTGGCGATCTCGGGCTGCGACAAGACGATCCCCGGGACGGTGATGGCCCTCTGCCGGCTCGACGTTCCGAGCGTGATGCTCTACGGCGGGTCGATCCTGCCCGGCCACTTCCACGGGCAGCGGGTGACCATTCAAGAGGTGTTCGAAGCCGTCGGAGCCCGGGCCGCCGGCCGGATCTCCGACACCGAGCTCACAGAGCTGGAGGACGTGGCATCGCCCGGTGCCGGGGCCTGCGGCGGGCAGTTCACCGCCAACACCATGGCCATGGCGTTCGAGGTGCTTGGGATCTCGCCCCCCGGCTTTTCGCTCGTGCCGGCCACGAACGCCCACAAGGCAGATGTGGCGCTCGAGACCGGTCGGCTCGTCATGGATGTCTTGGCAAGGGGCCAGCGGCCGAGCGACATCATCACCCGGGAAGCCCTCGAGAACGCGATCGCGGCCATAGCTTGCAGCGGTGGGTCCACGAACGGCGTGCTTCACCTGCTGGCCGTGGCCAAGGAGACGGGGGTGGAGCTCTCGATCGACGACTTCGATCGGATCTCGGAGCGCACCCCTCTGCTCTGCGATCTGAAGCCGGGGGGCGAATATGTGGCGCCTGACCTCTACCAGGCGGGAGGCGTGCCGTTGGTGCTCAAGCGGCTCACGCAGGCCGGCCTGCTGAACGAGGGCGCCCAGACCGTTACCGGGCGTACGGTCGGCCAGCACGCCGACGAGGCGGCCGAGAGGGCCGGACAGCGCGTAGTTCGTCCCCTTGACGATCCGCTCAAGCCCACCGGCGGGCTGGCGATCTTGCGCGGGAACCTGGCCCCCGAGGGGTGCGTGGTGAAGCTGGCGGGACACGAGCGGCTCCACCACGAGGGTCCCGCGCGAGTGTTCGAGTCCGAGGAGGACGCGATGCAGGCTGTCACCGCGGGCAGGATCGAGGCTGGAGACGTGCTGGTAATCCGAAACGAAGGGCCCGCCGGCGGCCCGGGTATGCGCGAGATGCTGGCCG
>VAWT01000107.1 GCA_005883415.1 Actinomycetota bacterium
CGGCCGGGCGCCCTCGATCCCCGGGCTGCCGGGCGTAACTCCCAGCAGCTGCCCCAGGAGGGGGAGCTTGCCGATGCTGATGCCGTTGTCCCCGGCGCTCGAGATCAGCCTGATCCAGTAGCCGTTGGCGTCGAAGTTCTGGACGGCGGATGAGAGCCCGGACAGCAGGTGGACGAAGTCCTGCCACACGGGACGGCCGCTCGACAGAGGGCCGTCGGGCACGGCTTGCGTCAGCACCGGGGTGACGTGCGTGCGCAGGCAGTCCGTCACCCCCTTGGTGATGGGGAAAAGCTGTCCCAACTGGTTAAGCGTGTTGGGAAAACCTGTGAACGTGCTGTAGAGGGCGTCGAGCAGGCGGGTGCGCTCCACGGGCGCGACGATCGCCCCCAGCTGGTTGACGGCTTTGGTGACCGCGTCGACGAGCGGCGGCGCGGCCTTCAGCGACGGGTCTAGGGCGACGCCCAAGGTCACGACTGGGGGCAGGGCGCGATCGATCGCGGCCAGGGACGGCGGGGCCACGCGCAGCGTCTGGTCGAGGCCGGCGATCGACTGCCCCAGCGATCCGTCGGTCGCCGCCAGGGCCCCCGAGGCCCGATTGAGGTTGGTGATCAGGTCGGCGAGCTGCGTCGAGCTGCCCTGCAAGGTGCCCGTGACGTTGGAAGCGCTCGTCAGTAGCCGCTCGACGTCACCGGCCTGGGTGCCGTGCAGGGCCTGCGTCACCCAGGCGACGTCTTTCAGCGCCGGGGTCAGCTGCGGGATCGCCACCTTCAAGCCTCCGGCGCCGCTGTTGTCGCCTGTTGGCTGTTGCCCGGCGGGCGCGCTGAACCCCTCGTTCAGCGTCGTTAGCGCGTTCTCGAGGCTCTGGCGCGTTGCGAGGTCGAACGTCGAGAGCAGCTGGTAGAACTGAACCGGGTAGGCCGTGTTGGACACCGGGATCGTGTAGCCATCGCCCGCGCTCGGGGCTCCCGGGCTGCCGGGGTCGAGCTGTAGGTAGTACCCCCCTTCCAGGAACAGGCGGTCCCTGATCGTCACAGTTGCGTCCTTGTGGACCGGAAGCCCGTTCGAGTCCATCTGGAACGAGAGCCTCGTCAGCGTGCCGTCGGCCGCGGCGTCCGTGACCTTGCCCACGTCGATCCCCGCGATCCGGACGGGTGAGCCGGGGATGATGTACACGCTGTTTCGGACCAGCGCGTGCATCGTGAAGTGGTGAACGAACGGGATCTGCTTGCCGCTGAACGCGTAGTACGTGATGGCGATCGCGAGCAGGATCGTGACCGCGGCCACCACCAGCGGATTGCCGGCTCTGCGTCTGGCCCCGGCCTGGGGCCGCCGCATGCGTCCCAGCGGGCTCACTTGTACGTACCTTCCAGGCCGGCCTGCTGGTAGCGCTGGAGGACGCCTGGCGGAGGCGATGTCTGGGGCACGGCGTTCGAGATCGAGCTCGGCGGCCCGATGTCCTGCCCGGGGCTGTATCGCTCGTTGCCGGCCGTGCAGTTGCCGGCGGTCTCGTTTGGGTAGTAGTTGAGGTGCAGGTTGGGCGCGGGTGTCGCGGCCTCAAGCACGCTGCTGCTGTCCAGGACGAGGCTCGAGCGCAGCCAGGAGCCGGTCGCGTCCCCTTCGGAGAGTGGGTTGTTGGGACCACCGAAGTTGGCCGCCCAGCTGCCCTCGACGTTGCAGGCCAGCTGGGCATTTGCCGCCGAGTTGAGGATCGCGCCCAGGCCCACGAACGCCGAGGCGCCGAAGGTGGCCAGGTCGTTGTCGCCCAGAACGTTGAACGTCTCGATCGCCGCGGGGTTGGAGGCCAGCATGTCGACCTGCACCAGCGCCGCCTGGAGATTGCTGGCGAGCGCCGGAGCGAGCTTGTAGACGGGGGTCGCGGCCCGGATGATCTGAGCCAGTCGCTGCGCGCCTTTGGGAAGCAGCGCTGCCGCCGGCTTGAGCGCCTGGACCGTCGCGGCGGCGTCTGCCAGCACCGGCTGGGCGTTGGTCAAAACCGTTGTGGCAACGGACTCCGTCGGCGGCAGCTGGTCGATCGTCTGGCCAAAGCGCGAGCTGTTGAGCGCCTGGAAAGTGACGGCGCTGTTCGAGAGCAGCGCCGAGATCGTCGGTGCGACCGGAGCAAGGGCGCCGGCGGTGGAGGCGGCGCCGGAGATGAACTGCGCCAGGTGGGTGTTGGGCGATGCGAGCAGCCCGAGCAGGCTGTCCAGCGGGCCGAGTAGCTGGCGGGTGGAGTAAATCGTGCCGTTGAAATCCGTGCCGCGCCCGGCGACGGCGTTGCCGAGCTCGCCGGTGGCGTTGCGGATGCCCTGCTGGGTCTTGGGGCCGAACACCCTGAACGCGGTGTCTACGTCCACGATCGGGAGGTTGTGCGAGAACTTGGTCCCCAGCTGAAAGGTGCCGCCGTCCTGGAGCGCCGGTGTGTGCGGCGTGTTCTCGGCGTGGCCGGGGAGGATCTCTACGTACTTGCCGCCGAGCACCGACGCGAGCCTGATCTGATAGCGGGTGTCGTACGGCAGCGGCTGGAGGCCTCGCTGCAGCGCGATAGTCAGCCGCGCGAACGGTCCGTTGTAGCCGGGATCGGTGCCGCGCGGCTCGGGCGCGATCTTCAACACTTGGCCAACGCGCGCCCCCCCGATTCGCACGTCCGCGTTCTTGACGAGCTCAGCCCCGTTGGGAACGTCGACTTTGATGTTGTACGTGGGGACGAACGGAAGCCCGTTCTCGGCGATGTAAGACAGGTAGACGGCGACGGCAACCACCAGGATCGTGATCGCCCCGGTCAGGATCGGGTTATCGAAGATCTCGCTTACCGCTTTGCGCCGGGATCTCATCTGAGCAGGTAGTTGAGGAGGTTCAGGAGTGAGTTGGTGCCGGAGCTGCTCTGGCCGCCGCCGAGGCTCGGGGCGCTAGCGGGCGGCTGCGAGGAGGGTCCGGTTGGTTGCTCTGAGCTCGGGGCGGGCGAGGTCGCTGGTGAGGCCGGCGGCGCCTTTGATTGCTGCTGAGCGTGCCCCGTGGCCGCGCCGGGCGCACTCGCGCCACCCCTGGCGCCCACAGCCGTACCGGACGCCGCCGCACGTGCGCCCGGGGTGGCCGCCGGGCGCGCCGCGGACGCCGGAGCCGAGCCGTAGTTGGCCCCGCACCCCGGGACCGGCGTGGTCGCGTATTGGGTGCAGGCCCCGTTCTGGATGTTCTCGATCGCGAAGTCGAGCAGGTGCGAGGTCTGATCAAAACGGGCAACCGACGCCCCGACGTAGTAGATGATGCCCAGGAAGTTCTCGAGGAATCCCGCGTGCTGGAGGCTCGTGAACAGCCTCCCTGACTGCTGCGTCTTAG
>VAWT01000108.1 GCA_005883415.1 Actinomycetota bacterium
AACGGCGCCGTCTTCTATCTGTTGCTCGCCAGCGCTGGCGCTGTCGAGCTTGTGATGAACGCCTTCCTGGTCGTCTGGCTCATCGGAATGGTCGACGGCAGAACCCTTGCCGAGTCAGTTCGAGGGTGGCGAAAGATCGTTGTGCCGTTTCTGTTCAACATTCTTTTGGCCGTCGCGGGTGCGAGCGTCTATATCAATCTCGGCCCGCTCGCCGTGGTCGTGGTTCTCGCGACCATCGTGTCGTTCCGGTACCTCGTGGCCCAGGTGTTCTCGGCTCGAGACCAAGCAGCCCGGATTGGAAGGCTCGCGGAGAGCAGAAGTCGGCTCGTCGTCGAGACGCTCGACACGGAGGAGCGGGAGAAGCGACGGTTATCCGAAGCCCTTCACGACGGCCCGCTCCAGGATCTACTGAGCGCCGAACAGGATCTGGCGGAGGCGCAGCGAGGTCAGGCTGACGGGATCCCGCGGGCCTCAGCGGCGCTGGAGGCAGCCGTGCGAGGAATCAGAGGGATCGTGTCAGAGCTGCATCCGACGGTGCTCAGGCATGGCGGGCTTAGGGCCGCCGTGGAGGCGCTCGTGTCGGACCAGCGAAGCCGCGAAGGTTTCTCGGTGAGCATCCGGATTGACGACGCTGCGATTGGCCTCCGGGATCGGCTTGTGTTCTCGATCCTCCGCGAGCTCGTGAGAAACGCAGCTCGGCACGCTCGGGCCACCCGCGTCAGTCTGGACGTGGAGGCTCAGGCGCCTGAGCTGTTCGTAGTCGTGGAGGACAACGGGCAGGGGTTCGATCCTGCAAGCCGCACTTCCGCGATTCAGCGCGGTCATGTCGGGCTGGCTTCAATCGCCGAGCGAGTCGAGGCGATCGGTGGATCCCTTACCGTCGAGAGCGAGCCCGGGCGCGGGACCCGCGTGATGGCACGGATCCCGTCTAAGCCGTAGCCGCGCTCTCAACGCGCGTCGGCCAGAACGAGGAGCGCGGCTGACGGAGGTCCGCAGTGTCCAATGCGCGCCCAATACCGGACGCCAAACGTATGTCTCGGACGCACGATCAGGTTCTGGACGACGCTGTCGCCACGAGCGGCGAGCGCAAGGGCCGACAGCAACGCGTCGCTCCCCTGCTCTGCGTCGCCAGGTGAGAGAAAGTCCGAGATATGACGATGGACGGCATCGGTTTCCACGATGCCCAGGAGCTTCTCGCTCTCGCGGGACAGCGCACAAACGGCAAGGCTGTGATCGACCACCAGGAAGGGGTCGCGGATCCCGGGCGCGATGTTCGTCTCGGCCTCGAGGACAAGACCTAGGCCGCAGGCTTGACACACTCGACTGTCCTCGGGTTGGGCGCCTGGATGCGGGGTTTTGCCGCAGTGGCCGCAAAAGAGCTTCGTCGACGGAGCTTCCTTGCCCCGGGTGATGATTCGAAGCGCCGATCGGTTAGACGTGTTACCACCCATGCCAGGTTCCCTCCTTGGCCGGTGCAGTGGTGTTAGCCGGCACGATTCCGGCGGGGTACTAAGGGTGTTGGCGTTGCCGCCTTGGTTTCTGATGTCGATTGCTTTGTGATGAGGTCGACCAGCTCCGCGCGAGCATCCGAAGGCCGGGCCGAGAGGTGATACGCCCCCGTCGCCCGGGCGCGTAACGGCCGAACCACCTTGCGTCTAAAGAGGGCTACCGGGAGTGGGCCCGCAATCGACCGGACCGCGTAGGCCCATCGGGCCACTGCGTCGTCGGCGCACTTTCGGCCAGCGACGACGACGACATCCGGGCCAACGGCGTCAACCGCATCCGCCAAATCGTTGGTGGCCTGGACCGAGATGGTGAGCATCTCGGCTCCCTCGCGCGCACAGAGCAGTTCCAACGCCCGGGTTGCGGCAGAGTCGGGATCCACGTGCCCGCCGCCCGCGTCCCCCACCAGGATCGCCAGCCGCCGAACCGGGGGCGGGGACAATCGTTGAGCGCGCCTGAGCCAGTCGTCCGCCCACCGTGCTCCGAATTCCCAGTGCGCGCTCTCCGCGCCGTAGCGTCGATGTAAGTCGGCCAAGGACGGAAGCAAGACCTCCTCTACGGACCGATCAAGCGACCGCAGCGCCAAAGCAGCTTCGATCGCGAGATCGGCGCGTGACTGGTCGAAGGACAACAGCGCGGCTAGAAGCGAATCGGCGTCCGCGCTCAAGCCCTCCCTCGCCCGACTGATCGCGGACGAAATCGAGAGTCCCTCCTGAAGAGCGTCCTTCAGGGCCGCGATCTCGCCATGGGTGTACAGGCGGTGCTTGCCTGGGGAACGTTCCGGCTTCGGGTAACCGAACCTGCGCTCCCACGCCCGCAGTGTGTTCGGACTGACGTTGAGGAGGCCGGCCGCTTCGCTGGTCTTCAAGTAGCGCAAGGACCATGAATCGGACCAGTTCGCGGACCAGGCGCATTGGGGGCGCTGCTTCTGAACAGGTTTCTGCCCGAAAGTCGTGCATTTTGTGCTCAACGCTGCTAGCGTCATTTCCTCCTCAAAGCGGTCGATCCTGGCCGCAAGGAGCAGCGACATGCGCAACCTCAAGCTCAAGCTCTACCCGCTCGCGCTTGCCGTCATCGGGGTAATCGCCGCTAGCGGCGGATACATCCGGGGGCGGTAGCCAGTCCGAAATAGCGCCTCGGGCCGGGCGGTAACTTCATTGGGTGGCCCGGCCGTGGCTAGCGGTGCCTGCGCGTGCTCGACTCGCGACCGCGATTGGCGTGGGCGGTTCGGTGCTGTGCGTGGCGTGGGCGGCCGCGAGCGAGTCGCCCGGCAGTTTTGCGTCCCCGCTTGCGGGCGCCTTGGCGATCGCCGGGCTGGTCGCCAACGTCGTCTCCGCCGAATGGGACGAGCAGTATTCGGTCGGCGGGTCGTTCGTCGCCTCGATGCTTGCTGTCGCGTTCATCGGCCCCGGGCCTGCCTTCGCGGTCGCTGCGGTCGCCGAGATCGGCGCATGGATCGTCCAGCGTTACCGGCTCAGGGTCTTGCCCATCAACGTCTTATCGAGCGGTGGCGCAAATCTTGCCGCGGGGGAGGTCTTCCTTCTCATCGGCGCGCGTGACGCCGGGCGACCCACCTTCTTCCTCGCCCTCGCCGCGGTCGCCAGCCTCGCGCTACTGGTCAACGCGCTCGTGGTGACGACCTTGATCAGCGGGCTGCACGGGGGACGACTCGTCCCACACCTCCGCGGATTCCAGGATCTGGCCGTACCGATGGCGATAACCGTCCTCATGACCGTTGGCGTCGCTGCCGTCTACCGCGCGACCGGTCTCGGTGGGGCCCTACTGGTCCTCTCAGGCATCCTGGCCTACACCTACATGGCCCGCCTCGTCATCACCGCCCGCGAGCGAACGCGCCAGTACGCCGCGC